>NZ_BAABFR010000037.1:0-47769 GCF_039541155.1 Tsukamurella soli | reverse complement strand
CGGCCGCGCACGCGTGCCTGCCGACAGACCCCACCTGCACCCCCGGCGCGCCGGGCGGCGGAGGGGGATCGACACCGACGATCAACACCCCGACCATCCAGACCACCGCACCCCAGGCACCCACGACGACGATCGGACCCGCCACCAACACCGGCATACCGACACTCCCCACGGACACCGGCGGCACCACACCCGGGATGAGCGTGCAGACCCCGGACTGGCCCACCGCCACCAACGGCTGCATCTACAACTGCGGGACGCCGACGGTCACCCACCCACCAGTCCAGACACAGCAACCGGTGGTAACGCAGCAACCGGCGCAGGCTTCGAGTCCCGCCCCGACGACGATCGGACCACAACTGGTCCCCACTGCAGTTCCCCCGACCCCCTCACGAGTTGTCACCGCCGGGAACACCACCGCGACCGTTGTCAACAGCGACGCCCGCACCACCTGGCCAGAAGCAACCACCACCGAGTACGTGGGTAAAGGCTGGTGGGGGTGGACGAAATGCATACTCGGCACGATGGGCTCAGGCACCGTCGGCGGATTGACCGGCGCGGGAGCCGGTGCCGTCGTCGGTGCAATTCCCACCCTCGGCATCGGAGCCGGCCCCGGGGCCATAGGGGGCGGCGTAGCCGGATACGCCGGTGGTGCCGGTGTCGGTATCGCGACCTTCTGCTAAAGGACAGGATCAATGACGCCCAACACTCCCCGGCGGAAGCTACCCAACCCCTTCGCGCTCATCGCTCTCGTCGCCGCAGCACTGGCGTTGCTCCTCAATCTCGCACTGGGACTGCGGCTCGACACTCCGCAGACATACCTACTACCCGGTCTGCTGCTTTTCTCCGCGTTGACCATCGCCTTCATCCCGTACCGACCAACGGGCGCGCTGCGCGTAAGCAGGCGCATCGTCATCATCGTGGTGTGCCTGTTCATCGGCATGAACCTGCTGGCGGCGGTAGTCGCCACCGCCGTCTACCTGGCAAAGCCCGACTCGGCGACCACATCCGCACCGCACACCGCGGCCGAACTAAGCACCGGATTCAGCACCATCGACAACCCGACTGGACAGTGCGCCACCATCGCCGACAAGGCGCTCGTCACCACCCCCTGCGCCAACCACGACGCGGTGTACGCCGTCGTCACGACAACGACAACCGCCGCTCTGTGCCCCGACGTCGACCGCGTGATACAGACCGGACCGAACCGATACACCTGCGTCGACCTCAACTGGACAGCTGGATCATGCATCGCCACCTCCCCAACCTCGGACCACATCGCCCCGTGTGATCGACCGCAACCCGGCTACCTGCTAGAGAAGCCAACGAAGATCGTCCTCGACCGCACCGCGGAAGCCCAATGCGGCACCGACGGCGGTCGGATCAACGTCCGCCGCAACTACATCGTCTGCACCCAGGTCATCAACTGACCCGGGTAGCTCCGAGCGTAAGTAGTTCAACCACAATCGCTTACACCGCTAACTTGACAGACTCGGGCCGCCTTCGGGACCGGGTCGGGTGAGGATGGTGGGTATGGGCGCTTCCGATGACTGGGACGTTGCAAGTGTCCCGTCCGGTGTGCGGATGTCGTTGCCCGGAGTGGCTCGCCACCGCCGCACCCCTCCCATGTCACCCCTCCGTGCCACACTCACCCCATGCGCACCCACCTCACCCTCATCGCCGCCCTGGTCACAGCCACCGCGGCCTGCACCGGCCCGGCCACCGGCACCGCGCCCACAGCGGTGCAGGCGGGCGCTGGGGCTGGGGCTGGGGTGAGTGCGCCGGAGTGGGTGACTCCGAGCTGGACCGGCCGGCTGAACACGAACAAGGGCGGTGACCAGTACGGCGCGACTCCGCTGCCCGGCGTGGTCGTCGCGCAGCAGCAGGGCACCGCCAGCCCGTACCGGTGCACGTTCGGCGTCGCCGTCAGCGGGCCCGCCGGACCCGCCTGGATCACCGCCGGGCACTGCGACGAGACGCCCGGCGCCCCGCTGTTCGTGTACCCGACCACGAGCATCTCGGGCTCGGACGCCGTGCAGCTCCCGGACACCTACGAGTCCGCCGAGGCGGAGGAGTCTCCGGACCCCGCGACGGGGCTGGTCAGCGACAGCGCCCTGCTCCCGGTGCGGACGCTCGCTCCGGCGGCGACGATGATCGCCGGCCACTTCCCGGTGGAGGGCGTCTTGACAGAGTCGGCGGTGAAGGCGCTGCCGGTCGGCACCACGGTGTGCTTCGACGGCGCGCACTCCGGCGTGACCTGCGGACCGCTCACCAGCACCGACGGGTTGATCCACTTCAACGTAACCGGTGCGCCGGGTGACTCCGGTGCGCCAGTCTTCGCGGTCGACGCGCAAGACCGCGCAGCGCTGATCGGGCTGCTGAAGGGCGGCGACACCGAGGTTGGAACCGCGTACGCCACGATGCTGGACCCTGCACTCTCCCGGCTCCACGCGCACGTAAAGCTCGACCCGTCGGCAACGCACCTCACCGGCACGAGCTTCTCGCAGTCGGTGTCCCCGGCGTCCTGACCCGCGACGGCGGGGGTACGCCGGGCGGTGAAGTCCGTGTCGCCGACCCCGATTGACCAGCTGTTTCGTGTACAACCTGAGCATGGCACCCACTGACATCGACGTCACGGCGTACACGCATCACGTCGACGGCGCCGCCGACACCGTGCACGCGACGCTCACCTACGTCTGCTCCGCCGCGCGTGGCAAGCGCGTGAGCACCGCATGCGATCACCTCGCAGCCGCGGAGAAGATGGTGCGTCAGACCGCCGACGACGGCGGGCACCTCCTGACCGCGGCGAAGCTCCTGACCGCAGCGGTGAAGAAGTGGCAGCACGATCACCCCGACGACGCCACTCTCACCGCCGCGCAGAAGGCCGTGGACGACGCCGTGACGTGGGCGAACACCTGCGAGGCGGCGCTGGACGGCCGGAACACCGGCGGTGACACCGCCACCGCGCAGAACAATCTGCGGATCGCCGACGACGAGGTGGCCGCCGCCCGCAAGCACCTCACCGACGTGATCAACCGCCGCAAGCTTGCGGACAAGGCGCTGGAGCAGGCGTGCGGTCCCGCCATGGCGCAGCTGCGTGCGATCAAGGGGGCGACAGCCGGAACGGACTGGGGCGGTACGGGCGACGGCTACGGCGCTCCCGGCGGCTCATCCGCCCCCGGTGGCACTACCGGCTCCGGCTCCCACACCCCAGCGGCGACCTCGGGCACGGGCTCCGGCACCACCGGCTCCCCCTCCTCCCCCTCCTCCCCCGCCACCCACACCAGCGGCACCGCGGCCCCGGGCAAGTCCACATCCACCCCGGGCACTACTGCACCCGGCACTGCCACACCCGGCACGTCGACCGGCACAGGTACCGGCACTGGATCGGGTTCCGGGTCGGGATCCAACGAGGATGCCGCTCTCGCCGCGGCGCTGCTCAGCTCGTCGAAGGGCGGCCAGTCCTCCTCACCCGCCGCGCAGCAGACGTCCACGCCGACCACGACGACTCCCACCGCCGCATCGGTCCCCACGACGACCCCGGCCCCGACCCAACAGACCGCGGCTGACAACAAGAAGAAGCGCCAGGCGGAGCAGGTCGGCGACGCCGCCCTGTCTGCCGCGGGGATCGGCACCTCCGTGGGGCTGGACAGCGCCGTCATGCCGGTCATGCCGCAGGTGCCGCAGACCTCGACCGCCACTCCCGTTGCCCAAGTCACGCGGCCGGCACCGACATCGCCCCTCGCCGCGCTGAGCACACCGCAGGCCGTGAACCCCAAGGTCTCCGGCACCTCCGTGGCCGGCCTGACCACGAGCGAGGACGTGTCGGGCGGTCGGGCGACTCCGACCGCGTTCACCGAGACCGGCGGCCCCGCCACCACGGTGTCGGAGGCCTCCACCGGTGGCGCGCAACCCGCCACGGTCGGTGGGCCGGGCGCCCATCCGACGCAGGGCATGCCGCAGATGAACCCCGCCGCGTTGGGCGCCGGCATGCCCGTCGGGGGCGCCCGCTCGGCCGGCAGGGCGGAAGAGAAGAAGATCCTCCGCCACGTGGACCCGCAGCTCGCAGAGTTCAGCGGCGAGACCACCCTGGCCGAGAGCGTCCGGCACTACGGAACCATCGGCGTCAACACCGATCACGCGGCCTGACGAGAAGGAACCTCATGAGCGGCAACGACATCGACATCGACAACTTCTCAGCGTTCCAGACCTCGGTCGACGCGATCTCAGGCCTCGGCACGCCCGCGGCCGAGGCCTCCGATGAGCTCGATGCGGCCCTCGCCGAGGTGAACACGGCCTCGGCCGGTCCCCAGCAGCCGCTGGTGCCGGCGTTCACCGCCGCAGTGGCCTCGCTGTCCACGGCGGTTACGGCGGTGAAGGCGGAGGCGGTCCAGGCCGACGCCGCCGTGCACGCCGCGGCGACCGAGCTGCAGCAGGTGGGGCACGCGTTCCAGACGATCCAGCGGCAGGGCGCGGTCTCGGTCACCAGCACCCACTGACCCAGACGCACGACGGCCCCGGCACTCCCACTCGGAGGTACCGGGGCCGCGCCCTTGCCTGCCTACTGCCCGCCGAGCCGGGCCAGACTCCGCGCCTGCTCCACCGCCTGCGCATGCAGCCCCCGCAGCCGTTCGAGCGAGGCCGCATACGCAGCGCGGTCCGTGATGGTCACGGTCGGATCGTGCTGGGCCGCGACCAGCTCCGCGATGGTCGCGTCGAGCTCGGCGGCGCTCTGCGTGACCTCAGTGCTGGCACCTCGCGCGATCGAGGCGGCCATGGCGTCGGCGTGGACGGTGTGGGCACACTTCTTGTTCGACTTTCTGCTCATGGCCGGCACGGTGGCACCGGTCCTCGCGGAGACGGGCGTGGGGCGCGATCAGCCCCTTGGCCAGTCCGCCACTTCGACGACTCGGACCTCAGCTCCGGTTACTCCGGCGAAGGTGCTGAGCATCTCGTGGACCTCTGCGTCGACCTGCTCCCGGGACGCGACCTGACTGCGCGGGCGGAAGGTGTCGGTTTCCAGCTCGGGCACGCGGATCACCCACCACTCGTCGGCTCGGCGGGTGAGCGCGATGTACGGGCGCACTCAGATCACCGGTCGCACGCGACGGAGCGTGTCGCTGCTCATCACGGCGCGTTCCAGCGCCGCGAGGTCACCGGCCTCGACGAGCCCGAGCCACGTGGCCTTCGCCGGCGTCGGCGGATAGCGGCGCCGGAGCTCGGTCCGGCAGACGGCCTGCCAGTCGGCCCGGGAGCGCAGGGCGGCGAACTCCGCGCGGTGAACGCGGAAGCGGTTGGCGTATGCAGTCATGTGCGCACGGTAGCCCCGCATTCAGACACGCGTCAGGTCCGGCGCGAGGTTGTCGGCGCCGACAACCCCTGTCGACCTGCACGTATTCGCTGCCGTCGCACTTACACATCCTTAAGGTTCGGCCAGATTACGGGAGCCCGTAACCTGGCCGACCTGCACATTCACTCACCGAGCACCCGCGCGACCACCTCAGCCCCGTACGTGCGCTCCCACCGCGCCCGAGCCCCGCGCGCGCACCCGGACCAGATCACATCGCGCTCGTACGCGTCGAGCGCCGCGACGGTGCGCGCGACGGAGGCCTCCCGCTCCGCGTAGCTGCGCACCGTGCTCACGCTGATGCCGTGCCGCGCTGCGATCGCATCGACCGCGGTCGGGTCCGCGGCGTACTCGGCGGCGATCTGGGCGCGGGTCTCGGCGTTCGCGACGGCGAACTCGCCGACCTGTCGGGTCACGACGCAGATCGGACGAGCAGACGGGTTCCACCGACGTAGCTGACGACGTGGCCCGCGCCGGCCGGCTGCGACGGCACCCGTGCGGCGGCGAACCGCTCCTGTGCCTCGCCGAGCGACGGGACGAACAGGTCCAGGGCTGGCACGCCCGGTGCACCCGACATGACCTCCACGGTGACAGTTCCGACCTTGACGCGGTGGATCACTTCGCCGTCGCTGCCAGTGATCGGGTCCGTCGCGACCTCGAGACCGGCAGCCGCCCCGAGTGCGGCGGCGAGCCCGGCCGGCTCCGGCATACTGACGAGGATGCGGGTGACGGTGGCGCCGGCCGGGTCCGCGGGCGGATCGGTCCGGCCGGTGCGAACGACGACGATGGTAGTGCCGACGCGGTGGGAGGCCCCCAGCTCGGTCCGCCGCCGCCGCGCCTCGACCGGCAGCCGGTCCAGCGCCGCGGACAGGTCCGGGACGGTGAGCTCGGCGACGGCCAGCCGCGAGTCGCCGGCGAACACGTCGACGGTCAGGTCGCCGACGGTGACGGTGTGCAGGGTCGCCTCGCCGCCGTCCGCGCCGAGGATGCGGACGGTGCCGGGGTCTGCGCCGGCCGCGGCGGCCAGGGCGGTGATGAGCGGCGCGGCGTGCGGGGTGGCGATGTGGATGCGGGTGAGAGTGACAGTCATGCCCGGCATGGTGCACCGGAGCTGCGACAGGTCGCGGGCGCGGCGCGATCAGCTCGCGGCGCTGACCCCGATCCGGAGCGCGGCGATCAAGATGCCGCGTCCGCCGGTGGGCGGCACGTCGAACCCGTTGTCGCGGTACCGGTCCAGTGCCTCACGCAGGTCGTCGACCGTCAGGTCGAGCAGGTGCGGCATCTGGCGCGGTCCGGTGTCGACCGCGATCACGGTGCTGCCGATGGTGACGATCGGCATCGAGCCGGTCGTGCCGCCGAGTCGGGCGAGAGACGTGTGAACCGGTTCGACACCAGCGATCGCGGCCAGAGCGGTGGTGCGCCGGTCGGGAGCGGACGTGGCGACGAGGATGAGCTGGAGCGTTGCGGTCATGGCGGGCATGGTGCCCGTGGGGGTGCGACGGGTGACGGGGTGAGGCGCGATCACGTCAGCTCGTCACACGAGGTGCCACTGGTCGGCGCCGGCGTAGACCCCGTTCCCTCGGGCTTGCGCCGCCGTGAACGCGGCGTGGAGGCTAGCTCCGTTAAGGAAGTCCTCGACCACATCGTGTACGAGGCCTGCACAGGCCCCCGAGTAAACCTGTCCTATCGGGCCCAGCACGCGCACCGTCACGTTCGTGTTCCGCACCGCATCGACGAACGCCGGGCTGCCGCCGTGGCACATGCTGAGGATGACCGCCGGCGCCTTCAGCTTCGGAGGCTTGAACTCCACACACTGGTCTGATTTGTCACTGCTCCAGTAGATCGGCGCTCCGTCGCGGAGGGACCCGTGACCTTCGAGCACGACCAGGTCTGCCTCGCAGCTGCCGAGAACCTCGACCGCGCGGCCGAGTGCGGCCTTAGTGCGGCCGCGGCCGATCAGCTCCACCGCCGGGTGCCCCTTCGCCAATGTGTACAGGCGGGACCCCTGATACCCGACCGCCAACAAGCGCTTCTTCGCCATGCCGACCAGTATCGGGTTCAAGCGAGCAAAACAGTCCGGTCTCAGAACTAAAGTTTCGAGACACCCTGCCGCCCGACGCCACGCGACGCCGAACCCGCAGGTCGCCGAATCTCACAAACAGTGTCAGAAGTCGCGTCTCAGGACGTGGTCGTCGGCGGCTTCTGATACACCCTGCGCCATGACGACTCCTTACGTTCTCGGCCTCGCCCGAGTCAGCACCGAGCACCAGTCCCTGGACCAGCAGACCGACGCCCTCGTCGCGGCCGGCGTCCCGGCCGACCGCATCTACAGCGACAAGGCATCCGGCAGTGCCGGCACGCCCCGACCCGGACTCGACGCGCTCCTCGCCACCGCCCGGCCCGGCGACACCATCGTGGTGGTCGGCGCCGACCGCCTCGGCCGCGACGTCCCCGAGATGTCGGCGACGCTGCGGGACCTGCGCGACCGCGGGATCGTGGTGCGGTCCCTGCGCGAGGGCCTGGACAGCAGCACCCCGGTCGGCGAGGCCATGCTGCAGCTGCTCATCGCGATCGGCGGCATCGAGCTCGCACTGGCCAAGGAACGCCGCGCCGCGAGCCGGGCGGCGCGCAAGGCCCGCGGGCAGTCCATCGGCCGGCCCAGGGCACTCACGGACGCGAAGGCCGCACAGCTGGTGCGACTCGTCCGCGCCGGGGAACCGGTGTCGGCGGCGGCCGAAGCGTTCGGGATCAGCCGCGCATCGGCGTACCGGATCGTGAAGGACGCGGCGCTCGACAGCAGCGCGGCCTGAACCTACGCACCACCGACGCCGCCGTCTGCGCCCTCGCGCTCGGTGACTCCGCGCTCACCGAGTTGCTGCACACTGCGCTCAGCACGGCCAGTTCGCCGACCGAGAAGGCCGCCGCAGTCGCACGCGATCTCCGCCGCCGGTTCGCGCTCGAGGTGCTGGCCGCGTTGCGGGAGCAGCTGGCCTGACAACCGTCCCACCGTCGGCGGCGGCTCAGGGCGTCCAGGGACTGGTGAGGACAGTCGTCCTGGTCGACGTATCGGCGGTAGACACGGTGTACGCGATGTACGCCGGTATCCCGACCAGGATGTACGCGGCGACCAACACCCGCGCCCCTCGGGTCAGGATCAGAGGTCGCGTCCACGAGATGGCTGCCCGGGCGTCGTCGGCGAGGTCATCGTCACCCGACAGATACCTCGGATACATCGGCGTCATGAACAGCACGTACGCCTGGTATCGCAGGTAGTAGCGAAGGACGGCGGCGTTGGCCTGCAAGACCGGTCTCGGCGTGCGCCCGAGCGTCAGGACCAGGACCCACTCGACGACGGCCACCACGGCGCCGCCCAGACCGACGACGTACACCGCCAAGACCGCAGGAACAGCCAGTACCGGTCGGAACAACACCGCCCACCTGTTCATCGTCACCGGCGGCGGGATGTGGACCACCACCGGGGACACACGCGGCCGCCACCGCAACGACGGGTAGTCGCCCGTGAGAAACAACGCATAAGCAAACAGCCGAGCAAGCCAGCCCAGATAGCCGCTCTGATACCGCCAGGCGAAGTCCGGCAGCCGCCCGGTGAACACCGCCGCGACGTACCCGACGATCGTGACCACCTCGGATGCGGCGCCCAGAAACCACAGGACCACCACATGCGGAACAAGCAGGAACACGCGGAACGCTACCGTCAGCCGCCGCTGCCGAACCGCCGGCGCGACGTCGACCTCGACGCGCAGCCCGCCGACCCGCGCGGTGTCCGTCACCTGGGGCACCTCGGGTCGCGGGCACACTGCCACGTCGGTCGCACGGCGACGGTCGACCACTCTGTTAGCGTGCACACCAACATGGCGTTGACGGTAGCGTACGCCGTCACTCCTCGTCCTCCTCGCGCCTCTCCCGATAGCCCTCGGCCTCCCGTTCCATCTCCGCCACGATCGCGGCGACCTCGCGCTCATCGAGCGGTCGCCTCACCCGCACCTCTTCCCACGGTGTGCCCACACCCATGCCTACTCCTCCCCGTACCACGCCGTCGCCCGCACCATCTCCCCGTCCGGCCCAACCACCGTCGCCCGTCCCGCCGCCCGGCCCCCGCTGAGCCGCAGCACGCCGCCGCCCCGGGTCCACGCGCCGAGCAGGTCCGACAGCATGCCCGCCGCGGCCGCCGGCCAGGTCGCCACGTCGTGCACGGTCTCGGTGTGCCGGACGCGGTCCGTGACGACGATCCGCGCCGGGGATAGCTCGGCAGGATCTACGTGGTCACGCCGACCGTGGTAGAGCACCTGGTCGGCCTCCAGGAGTAGGTCCTCGATCGCCATGCCCGTGACGCATCGGCTGACCGGGTCGGTCGCGGCCTCGCGTACGACAGCGAGGAGCCACGCCCTGATCCCCGCCAGTTCGAGATCGAGCTGCACGTCCCGTGAGTCCATGCGGTGCAGGATCGCAGCGGGGTCCGACACGTGTCGTAGGTGCGGTCTACCGTCCCCGACATGGAGCAGGATCAGGACCCCACCGGTGTGCTCGCCGTCGTGCTGACCGACCACGTCGCCGGCACCGGCGACGGCGCGTTCACGGTCCAGAACTGGACCGAGCACGTCTACGGGGATCTGCTCGAATGGGCGGTCGGTTTCCGTGAGGACATCGGCGGTGAGTTCCGCTGGTCCGGGACCGTCCTCGCTGGCACGGTGCAGGTACTCGGCCCGGAAGGCGTCGAGCTGGCACGCCTCAGCTGGGAGACCGCGCCGCTGCCGTCCGGCTACATCCGGGTCTCGCCGGCGGGCGGCCTCGACGCCGAGCTCGCTGCTCTCCTCGGCGGGCAGCGATGATGTTCGCAGAACACGAAGTAGTCATCCTGGTGCGCGACCTACCCGCGGACGGTCTGACCGCGGGCACCCTCGGGACGATCGTCCACGTCTACGACGACCACACCTTCGAGGTGGAGTTCGTCACCGCGGGCGGTGGCCGCACCCTGGCCGTCACCACCGTCGATGCGGCCGACCTGCGCCCCCACACCGAGTAACCCACGAGACGGAGTAGCGCGCTCCACCCCGTGCTTGTCGCAGGCCGGTGACATCCTCGGCGCATGGGTGAGATCAGGGAGTACCTGGAAGCCAAGCAGATCCAGGCGCAAGCGGCAGCCGAGGCGAGCGGAGCGGACGCCGACCGCGCCACCGTCGCGTGGTACCGGAACACTCTGCGCCACCTCGACGAGACAGAGACCGCGATGACCGCGATCCGGGAGCAGGTCCTCGCCATGGTACCGGTCCCGCCGACCCGCGACGTCGTCACCGGCAGCGCGATCGCCGAGGCACTGGAGCAACTGCTCGCCGAGGTGCGCGCCGCCGCTGCGGCGATCCCTCCGCCGCGGAAAACGCGTGGAAACCTGTCGTAGGGCCCGCGCACACTGACCGCATGCTCGAGCCTCCCGATCCCGCCGACGCAGCCCGTCTCAACACCGCGGCCGAAGCAGCCGCAGGTCGGGCACTCTCGCGCGTGAACGTGGCCCGCGGTCGGCGGTACGGCGCGGGTGCGGCTGCCGGACGGCGGCGAGTGGACCAGCGGCGTGATCCAGAAGATCGAGAAGATCAGGTGAACGTCGGCATCACCGAGATCACGCTGCTCACCAACGACGTCGCCCGCACCGTCGCGTTCTGGGCCGCGGTGTTCGGTGTGGAGCCCGAGGATCTCGGCGTCGATCAGTGGGGCCGGGAACGGTGGCGGATCACGCCCGCCAACGGACCGGCCGTGCTGGTCGCGCCCGCGCCCGCCTACCACTTCATCACCCGCGTAGATATGCACGTCACGGTGGACACCGGTGCAGCGGACCGACTCCGGGCGATCGGGGCGGAGGTGTCACTGCCCGGCTGGCCGCTCAGCGCCGTCGACGCGAACGGCACCGACAGCGACGTGCACATGACCGTGCAGGATCCGCCCGACCCGTAATCCCGTCGCGACCTGTCGTACCCGCCGCCCATACTCCTGTGCATGCTCACCTCTCCTCCTCTCGCCCAGCGCCGACGCCGGCGACTCCACCGCGCGCCCACCTGAGAGGACACCATGACCATCGACACCGAACCCGCCCCCATCACCGACGTCGCCTCCTGGTTGGAGGCGACCGGCGAGCGCCGCGCTCTGCAGGCCCTCGGCGAACTGCTGCTCGGCGTGACCGCGGTGGGCACCTCGGAGACGGCGGACCGGTTCACCGCGCGGTGCCTGAACGTGCCGGGGGTCAGTCACCTCGCAGTAGAGGAGCGTCCGCTCGACCCGGTTGCGCGCGTGACGGTTCCGCTCGCGCTGAGCGAGTGGATGCAGCAGCACGGCGGCGCGATAGAGGTCGGCCCGTTCCGCCATTCCGAACCTCCGCAGTGGACGCAGACCGAGGTCGGCGACACGACGTACCGGCACCCGAAGAGGCTGCGCGTGTTCTTCCCCGCCGGCACACTGCTCGACGGCAAGGGCGTGGTGCTCGGCGTGGAGAACCGCGACAGCACGCTCGACGACGCACAGATCACGGCCAGCGTCGCACCCGAACACCGGGCCGCGGTGCAGCCGCTGCTGGACCGCCTGTTCACCCGCGCCGAGCAGCTCAACCCCTACCGCGGAAAGGCAATCCGCGCCACCTACGTCCGCGGCGGGTTGAGGCTCACCGTCATCGACCTCCCGGCGATCACCCGGGAGACCGTGATCGTCCCGCCGGAGGTGTGGCAGGAAGTCGACCTCGGCGTCACCGCGGTACGCGACCGCCACCAGCTGCTCAACGTGCACGGCCTCGGCACCCGCCGCGGGATCCTGTTGGTCGGGCCTCCCGGCACCGGGAAGAGCGCAGTCAGCGCGGTGATCGCGGGCGAGGTGCTCGGCGAGTTCACCGTCATCTACGTGGAGGCACGGGCCGGCGCGGAGCTGCTCACCGCCGTGGTCGAGCAGGCGCAGAAGCTCGGCGGGCCCGTTCTGCTGGTCTTGGAGGACGTGGACCTGTGGTGCCGCGACCGTGCCCGCGGCAGCAGCGGACTGTCGGAACTGTTGCAGGCCATGGACATCGCCAGCGACGCGCGCATCCTCACCCTCGCAAGTACGAACGACGCTGCAACGCTCGACCGCGCGGCCGTGCGGACCGGGAGGTTCGATTCGATCGTCGAGGTCGGCCACCCGGACCGGGATGCGGCCACGGCGATCCTCACCGCGCTCGTCTCGGGGCTGCCCGGCGGTACCGGAGTGGACTGCGACACGGTGGCCGGTGCGCTCCCCGCTGAGACCACCGGCAGCGACCTGCGGGAGATCGTCCGTCGCGCCGTGCTCACGGCCGGTGACACCGGCCAGGTGACCACGAACGGGCTGCTGGCCGAGGTCCGCGGCGGGCGGTACCAGGCGCAGCTGCCGGCCGGCGCGGGAGCGTACCTGTGACCTGCATCGTCTCGGCGGCGCCCGACCCGGACGGGTACGCCACCCGCATCACCCTCACCACCATCGTCCGGCGCGGCGGGCCGGATCGGCTCGGCGCCCTCGCCCTGCAGCTCGCCGGGCTCCCGCCGGAGACCCCGGTGCGGATCAGTCTGTTCGACGGGCCCGCGACGCGCATCCACCGCGTCGAGGTCCAGGACATCGGCGGGGAGTACGCCGTGGTGCTGGTACCGGAGGAACCGGAGGTCATCTGATGCCCGAACCCAATCCATTCCTGACCGTCGGCGCACTGCGCGCGCTGCTGGAGGGCTGGCCCGACGACCGCCCCGTCATGGTCGGCGACTTCGGCGGACCGGTGCGTCGTGTGCTCCACAGCTGTCACGAGACCGTGCTCGGTGACCGCACTGTCGCGGGCCTGCCGAGCGAGTACCTGCAGCCCGAACCGGGCGAGCTCCCGCCGCTGCCCACGGAGCCCGTGGAAGCGCTGGTGCTGCGTGGCGAACTCGCACCGTGACCCCGCGCCCCTCCCGAGGAGAATCCTTCCGCATGACCCCCACACACCGTCCCTGGCCCGGTCTCATCCACGCCTACCGTCACCGCCTGCCCGTCCACGACGACTGGCGGGTGGTGACGCTACGCGAGGGCGCGACGCCGCTGCTGCCGGCGCGGGCGTTGTCCGAGCTGACCGGGTGCGAGGTGCACCTGAAGGTGGAGGGCCTCAACCCCACCGGCTCGTTCAAGGACCGCGGCATGACCATGGCGGTCACCGAGGCCCTCGCCACCGGCAAGAAGGGTGTGCTGTGCGCGTCCACCGGCAATACCTCGGCCTCCGCCGCGGCTTACGCGTCGATCGCCGGGCTGGAGTGCGCGGTGCTGGTGCCCAAGGGCAAGATCGCGATGGGCAAGCTGGCGCAGGCGGTGATGTACGGCGCGCGGATCATCGAGGTGGACGGCAACTTCGACGACTGCCTCGAACTCGCGCGCAAGACCACGGCGGAGTACTCGTCGATCGCGTTGGTGAACTCGGTGAATCCGGTGCGGATCGAGGGGCAGAAGACGGCTGCGTTCGAGATCGTGGACGCGTTGGGTAGGGCGCCGGATGTGCATGCGCTGCCGGTCGGGAACGCGGGCAACATCACCGCGTACTGGCGGGGTTACAGCGAGTATCACGCGGACGGGATCATCGCGGCGCGGCCGCGGATGCTGGGCGTGCAGGCGGCCGGGGCGGCGCCGCTGGTGCTCGGGGCGCCGGTGAAGGACCCGGAGACGATCGCGACGGCGATCCGGATCGGCAGTCCCGCGTCCTGGAATCAGGCCGTGGCCGCGAAGGAGGAGTCGGGCGGGCAGTTCCGGGCCGCGACCGACGAGGAGCTGCTCGACGCCTACCGGCTGGTCGCTCGCACGGAGGGGGTGTTCGTGGAGCCGGCGTCCGCGGCGTCGGTCGCGGGTCTGCTGGCCGCGACCGGGGACGGGTGGATCGAGCGCGGCTCGCTGGTGGTGTGCACGGTGACCGGCAACGGTTTGAAGGACCCGCAGACCGCGATGGCAGACGGGGTGCGCAGCGTGACGGTGGGAATCGATCCGGTGGCGGTGGCGGTGGCGATGGGACTGTGACCTAGATCAGCCTGCTCGTCCTCTACGTCCGCGACCTCGCCGAGTCGGTCCGCTTCTACCAGACACTCGGCCTGCACCTCGTCGAGGAGCAGCACGCCGACGGTCCCGTGCACTACTCCGCCACGCTCGACGGCACCGTGCTAGAGCTGTACCCCGCCCCGCCCGGCGTGCCGCCGTGCCGGGTGCGGATCGGCCTGCGCGTACCCGACCCGGCCGAGGCGATGGAGCGACTGCGCGCGGCGAGGTTCACGGTGAAGCGACCGGGACTGGCGGTGGATCCGGATGGGAACCGGATCGTGATCGGGTGGGGAGGGTGTCGGCACTACCTCCACCTTCGCGGGTTTCCGTCACCCTGCCTGTCCTGCGGCGATACACCGCGGCGGGTCGATACCCTAAGCAGTGCTGAGGGTATCGGCCGCGATTCAGTGCTCTTCTCCCGACGGTTCAGGCCGCCGAGTCCCCGCGCTGCAGCCGCTCGATCTCCGCCGCGGGGATCAGCACACGGCGTCCGAGCCGAGTGCTCTTGACCGAGCCACGGTTGATGAGGTTGTAGAGGTGGGCGCGGGAGATCCGCAGCACCTCCACCGCCTCGGGGATGGTGTACAGAGTGCGGGCAGGCTGGGCGGGTTCCGGCGCCGCGCTGCGGGCGGCGAGGAACTCCGCGAACGCCGCAGCGAGGGCGGCGGGATCGGTGTCGTTCATGTCCACGATCGTCTCCCCCGCCTACGACGTTCGCCACTGTGCCCGCACGACACGCCGAACGACGAACGGCACCGGACGGGATCCGGTGCCGTTCAGGTGTTGAGACGCCTACCCGGTGGGCTTGCTCAGCAGTTCGGCAGCCATGGTGAGTGACGGCCCCTGCGGGTGCACGTAGGTGCGCATCGCGAGCACGCCTCCATCGGCGTGCCCCAGCCACGCCGCGATCATCGTGACCGGCGCGCCGCGGAGGTTCAGCAATGACGCCGCGGTGTGTCGCGACGCGTGCAGCCGGCGGTGCGGCAACTTCGCCTCGTCGAGAGACCGCTTCCACCAGCAGTTCAAGGTGCGGGGGCTGGGCGGCCGGCCGAACTCGTGGGCGACCACGTGGCCGTCCCGTTCCCCTTCCCACAGGTGACCGGCGGCGAGCTTCATCCGCCGCTGTTCCCGGCGCACCCGCTTGAGGATCGGCAGGACGTGCGGCGGGATCGGCAACATACGCGTGGAACTCACCGTCTTCGCATCGTCCTGGTCGATGATCGCGCCGGTGACCGCGACACGAGTCGCCCGCACCGTCAGAGTCGGTTCCTCGGCGTCGAGATCGACCGAGCTCCAGCGCAGTCCACTGATCTCACCGCGGCGCAGACCGAGCAGCGCGAGGTGCACGAACAGCTCACGCTTCCGTGCGTGATCGTCGGAGCCCTCCGCGTGTGCAGCGATGAGCTGATCCACCTCGTCCTCGGTGAGCGAGTCGTCGGTCTTCATGGCGGGCGTACCGCTCGGCTTCCGCAGCGGTTCCACCAACGCGACGACGTTCCGGGCGAGCACGCCCTGCGCATGCAGATCGGCCCACACGGACCGCCACCGCGCAAGCATCGGATTGATACTTGTGCGGGACCAGGTTCCACGCTCCCCGGTGCCGGTCCGCAGCTCGGTCACGAGCTGCTCCACATCACGCTTCGTGATCTTCTGCGCGAGCACGTCACCGTACTTCTCGATCACCGGTCCGAGCGCGAAACGGTAGGCCGCCGCGGTCGTCGGCTTCGTGCGCGCCGCCTTCGCGTCGAGCCACGCCTCGCACGCCTGCTTCACAGTGATGTCCGACGGCGCCGCGTGCGTCCCCTGCGCGAGCTCCGACGAGACCGTCGTATACCACTTCGTCGCCTCGGCCGGCGTCTTGAAACGGCGCTTGTGCTGGAAGCGCGAACCGTCCGCACGCGCACCGTGCACGCGCACCTCGTAACGGGCGCCGCGTGCGGTGTCCACGCGCTCCATGTAGTTGGGCAGTCGAGCCATACGAAAATCCCACCTTGCGGATAGCCGGAGAGCCAGCCACAGGCCTCGACACGCCGAACCACGGCCGGAACAATTCCCAGCGGTGTGGGTCAATCTGGGTCAATCTCGGCGCTCGATTCCCATTGGCGGGAACCGAAAACCCCGATCTACCTGCGGAAGCGACAGGATTTGAACCTGCGAGGGTGTTACCCCTGCTCGCTTTCAAGGCGAGTGCATTCGGCCGCTCTGCCACGCTTCCCTCAGCTGGGATGGTACCGGACCGGCTGGGGGCGGCCCCGTGTGCTACCCATGAACCATGCGCGCGATCGTCGTGAACGAGACCACCCGGGAGCTACGGATCGGCGAGGTGCCCACTCCGCAACCGGGTACGGGTGAGGTGCTGGTCAAGGTGGCCGCGGCGGGCGTGAACCGCGCGGATCTGCTGCAGCGCCGCGGCCTGTATCCGCCGCCGCCCGGGGTCACCGACATCATCGGCATGGAGGTCTCCGGCACCGTCGAAGCCGTCGGCGAGGGCGTCGACGGGCACGCGCCCGGCGACACGGTGTGTGCGCTCATCGCCGGCGGAGGGTACGCCGAGTACGCCGTCGTCCCCGCCGGCCAGCTGCTGCCGGTCCCGGACGGGCTCGACACCGTCGACGCCGCGGCACTGCCCGAGGTCGCCTGCATGGTGTGGTCCAACCTCGTGATGGAGGCCGGGCTCGGCGGCGGCGAGACGGTATTGATCCACGGCGGCGGCAGCGGGATCGGGACCCACGCGATCCAGGTCGCCAAGGCCCTGGGAGCGACGGTGGCGGTCACCGTCGGCTCGGAGGCGAAGGCGCAGCGCTGTCGCGAGCTGGGCGCCGACATCGTGATCAACTACCACGAGCAGGACTTCGCAGAGGTACTCGCCGGCCGGGTCGACGTGATCCTCGACATCATCGGCGCGAAGTACCTGCAGCGCAACGTCTCCGCGCTCGCTGTCGGCGGGCGACTGGTGATCATCGGCATGCAGGGCGGCGTGGCGGGCGAGCTGAACATCGGCATGCTGATCGGCAAACGCTGCCGCGTGATCGGCACCAACGTACGGAACCGCCCGCTCACCGGTCCCGGCTCCAAGGCCGCGGTCGTCGCCCAGGTCCAAGAGCACGTGTGGCCGATGATCGCGGAAGGGACTGTTCGGCCGGTGATCTCGGCTCGTCTCCCGCTTGCCGACGCCGAGGAGGGGCAGGCGCTGCTCGACTCGGCGGATTCCGTCGGCAAGGTCCTCCTGCTCCCCGCATGACGGACACCGACGATCTGGCCGCACGCCTGCTCGAGGCGCACCTCGCCTTCGAGCGGGATCAACTGCGCGGCAGCAATTATCATGCACTCGTGCTGGAGGAGATCGAGCACGCACTGGAGACGGCATCGACGGTGACGCTGGCCGAGGCCGTGACACCTGCGATGATCCGCGCGACAGCACTGAAGTACGCGGCGCAGGTCCCCGTCGAGGGCGCGATCCCCGAACTGGTCGGCGAGATCGCCGCTCGGCTGTACCGCCATCGCGCCAACGACGAGAACACCGTGGCGCAGATCGTCGACGCCCACGAGTTCGAGGGCCTCGCCGCCGCGATCGCCGAGCTCGACGTGACCCGCCGTGTCGCGGAACGCATCTGGACCAGCCCCACGACTGCCGACGCCGCCGTCGCCGCGCTCGCGCACACCGCTGTGGCCGTCGCCGACGACGGTCGCGCGCTGCTCGACCGGCATGCCGCCACCCGGGCCGCGCGACGGCTCGTAGCCCGCCTCCGCCTCCCGACCAGCGAACGCACCGCGCTCCAGGACCACACCGAGAACGTGCTGCGCCGCGCCGTCACCTTCGTCCTCGAACGTGCGGCCGGAGCGGATGCCCCGGACATCACCGGTGCCGCCCGCGATCTGTGGCGGCGGCACCGCTCGGACACCGTCGCCGGCTTCCGCGATCTCGTCTCCGACGACGACGTCGACGCCGTCGTGGTGGCGGTCTTCGAGTTCTGGCGGACGTTCCGCAACACCGACTACTTCGCTTCACTGCTCGGGAGCGGCGTCGACTACGTCTTCGAGAAGTACGGCGACACACCGCTGTACGAGCTGCTGGAGGAGCTCGGGGTGGGCCGCGAGGACATGATCGAGGAGGCGCTGCGGTTCGGGCCGCCGGTGATCGGGATGCTCGACGAGCGCGGCCTGCTCGAGCCGCTGCTGCGCCGCCGGCTCGCGCCGTTCTACGCCTCCGACGAATTCCGCGCCGCCGCAGAATCGTGACCCACGGTCGATCGCTTCCGCGCCGAGCTGCGGCCGGTCGCGGCCCGGGACTACCCCAGCGAGCCGAGCGCCCGGATCAGCTGGTCGACGTCGTACGGCGTCGAGTAGGCACTCAGCCCGACGGTGACGGCGCCCCCGAAGTCCGGCACGCCGACGCTGTCGAAGAACCGGCTGGGCTGGTCGCCCAACGCGCAGATACCGTTGTCGGCGAGCCGCTGGACCACCTTGCGCGCAGGCACTCCGGGAACGGTGAACGACACCGTCGGGACACGCCGTTCCGGCGCGCCGATGAGCGAGACCTGCGGCGCGGACGCCAGGGACTCGAGTAGGTACAACAGCAGCTTCTGCTGGTACTCGCGCACCGAGTACATCGATTGCTCGAGCCGCTCACGCCGGGTGCCGGACGAGGTCTCATCGAGCCCGGCGAGGTGGTCGATCGACGCGACCAGCCCGGCCAGCATGGCGTACTGGTGCTCGCCCATCTCGAGTCGCTCGACGCCTCTGGCGGTGGGGTCGACGCTGGTCGGCCGCAGCCGATCGATGAGGGCCGGGTCGCGGAACGCGAGCGCCGCGTACTGGGGGCCGCCCCACCGATTCGCGGACACCACCACCACATCGGCACCGAGTGCCTGGATGTCGACCAGCTCGTACGGCGCAGCGCTGGTCGCGTCCACCACCAGCAACGCGCCCACGGCGTGCGCGGCCTGCGCAGCCGCGGCCACATCGATCGTGGTGCCGATGGTCGACGATGCGAGGGTGACGGCGATCAGCGATGTCGCGGACGTGGTGAGCTGCTCGAACTGCCAGCCCGGCACCTCGCCGGTCTCGATGTCGGCCTCGGCCCATTTGACGGTGGCCCCCACCCGGTCGGCGAGACGCAGCCACGGCGTCTGGTTGGCCTCGTCGTCGAGCTTGCACAGGACCACACCCGACCCCAGCCACACCCGGGCGCTCATCGCCTCGGCGAGTGTGCCCAGCAGCCGGTCGCGGCTCGGTCCGAGCACGACACCGTCGGGCTGCCCGCCGACGAGGTCGGCGACCGCCTGGCGCGCCGCGGCGACGATGGTCCGTGTGTGCGCGGCGGCCGGGTACCCGCCCGACGGTGCCGCGACGAACCCGCGGAAAGCGCTTGCGACGGCCGACGCGACGGTGCCGGGGATCTGCGCCCCGGCCTGCGGATCGAAATAGATCCATCCGTCGCCGAGCGCGGGGAAGAGGCCCCGCACTCGGGCAACATCGAAAGTCATGCTCATGACCTTAACCGCTGCCCCGTCCGGGACCCGCTGGCTTGGATCCGTCGTCGCGCTCACTGCAACGGACCATACACCCGGCCTCGGACAACCCCGCCGCGTCTACCGACTCGTGGGTAACAATGGTTTCATGACCGAGCGCGACGACATCGAGATCATCCCGGCCCACGACAGCGATTCCGCCGGCGAGCAGGGGGGATCCGACGACATCCACGCGATGGTCGAGCAGCCCGCGAAGGTCATGCGGATCGGCACGATGATCAAGCAGCTGCTCGAGGAGGTCCGCGCGGCCCCGCTCGACGATGCCAGCCGCACCCGTCTGCGGGACATCCACCGCAGCTCCGTCAAGGAGCTCGAGGACGGGCTCTCGCCGGAGCTGCAGGCGGAGCTGGAACGCCTCGCGCTGCCGTTCTCGGACGATGCGACACCGTCGGACGCGGAACTGCGCATCGCGCAGGCCCAGCTGGTGGGCTGGCTCGAGGGACTGTTCCACGGGATCCAGACGACCCTGTTCGCACAGCAGATGGCGGCCCGCGCGCAGCTCGAGCAGATGCGCCAGGGGGCGCTGCCACCGTCGATGTCGCGCGGCGAGGGACACGGCCAGTACCTGTGACCCCTCCGCTGGTCGGCACCACTGGCGCTCCTGCCACCCCCGGCCAGCGGTAGGCTCTCGCTTCGTGTCCGTCACCATCCCCTCGCCTGCCTCACCGCCGGTGTCCGACTCGCGCACGTTCGCACGCGCCGTTCAGGACCTGCGCGACGGCTTCGGGCACCGAGAGCTGTGGCTCGAACTCGGCTGGCAGGACATCAAGCAGCGCTATCGCCGGTCGGTGATCGGCCCGTTCTGGATCACGATCGCCACGGGCGTGATGGCGGCGGCGCTCGGCCTGCTGTGGTCGGTGCTGCTCAACGCCAACCTGCGGGTCCTGCTCCCGCAGGTCACGGTCGGTCTGATCATGTGGAACTTCATCCAGAGCTCGATCCTGGACGGTTCCGAGGTGTTCATCAAGAACGAGGGCCTGATCAAGCAGCTGCCCTCCCCGCTGTCGGTGCACGTCTATCGGCTGGTGTGGCGGCAGGTCCTGTTCCTGTTGCACAACATCGCCATCTACGTGGTGGTGATCCTGATCTTCCCGCCGCCGCACTGGACGCTCTCGATGCTGCTGGCCTTCCCCGCGCTCGGTCTGCTGATCCTCAACTCGGGATGGGTGTCGATGTTCTTCGGCATCCTGGCGACCCGCTACCGCGATATCGCGCCGCTGCTCGTCGCTCTGACCCAGCTGCTGTTCTACGCGACGCCGGTGGTGTGGTCGCTGGACACGGTTCCCAAGTCGCATGGGAACTCGGAGCGCGCGCGGATCGTCGAGATCAATCCGCTGTATCACTACCTGGAGATCGTCCGGGCACCGATGATCGGCAGGGAGCAGCACCTCTACCACTGGCTGATCGTGATCGGCTGCACCATGGTCGGATGGGCTGCGACCCTACTGCTGATGAAGCAGTACCGTTCCCGAGTCGCGTATTGGGTGTGAGATGACCGTTTCGATCAACACCTACGACGCCTGCGTCGACTTCCCGATCTTCGACGCGAAGTCGCGGTCCATCAAGAAGGCCGTGCTGGGCAAGGCCGGCGGCCGGCTCGCCTCCAACGACCACAAGGTGGTCGTCGTGGAGGCGCTCAAGAACATCAACATGCACCTCGTCGAGGGCGACCGGATCGGTCTGGTCGGGCACAACGGCGCCGGGAAGTCCACGCTGCTGCGACTGCTGGCCGGCATCTACGAACCGACCCGCGGCTCTGCGGTGGTGAGCGGCCGGGTCGCGCCCGTGTTCGACCTTGGCGTGGGCATGGACCCCGAGATCTCCGGCTTCGAGAACATCGTGATCCGCGGCCTGTTCCTCGGACAGAGCCGCAAGGCCATGCAGCGCAAGATGGACGAGATCGCCGACTTCACCGAGCTCGGCGACTACCTCTCGATGCCCCTGCGCACCTACTCGACAGGTATGCGGATCCGGCTCGCGCTGGGCGTGGTCACCTCCATCGACCCGGAGATCCTGCTGCTCGACGAAGGCATCGGGGCCGTGGACGCCGAGTTCCTGCGCAAGGCGCGGGTGCGCCTGCAGGAATTGGTGGCCCGTTCCGGAATCCTGGTGTTCGCCTCCCACTCGAACGAGTTCCTGGCCCAGCTGTGTGACCGGTCCGTATGGATCGACCACGGCGAGGTCCGGATGGACGGCGACATCGAGGAGGTCGTCACGGCCTACGAGGGCGAGGACGCGGGCCGGCGCGTGCGGTTGGTGCTCGACAAGATGGAGCGCGAGAACGCGGAGGGCGACCGGAAGTGAGTCCCTGCATCGTCGCCGTCGTGGTCACCCACAACCGGCCCGAGTTGCTCACCGCGTCGCTCACTGCGGTGGCCGGACAGTCACGGCCGGTGGATCACCTGGTCGTGGTGGACAACGCCGATCAACCGGCGGTGCGGGACATCGTCGACTCGCAGCCGGTGCCCACCACCTACATCGGGTCGAAGTACAACCTGGGTGGCGCCGGCGGGTTCGCACTCGGCATCCTCCATGCGCTGGCCCTCGGCGCCGACTGGGTGTGGCTGGCGGACGACGACGGCCGCCCCGACGGGCCCGAGGTGCTGGGCACGCTCCTCGACTGCGCGACCCGGCACGGCCTCGCCGAGGTGTCGCCGGTGGTCGCCGACATCGACGACCCCGACGTGCTGGCGTTCCCCTTGCGGCGCGGCCTGGTGTGGCGGCGTCGGCGCAGCGAGCTGGCGCAGCCCGACGACCCCGACTCCGACCTGCTTCCGGGCATCGCGTCGCTGTTCAACGGCGCGTTGTTCTCGGCCGACTGTGTGGCGGCGGTGGGCGTGCCCGACCTGCGGCTGTTCATCCGCGGCGACGAGGTGGAGGTCCACCGACGACTAGCCCGGTCGGGGCTTCCCTTCGGCACCTGCCTGACCACGGCGTACCTGCATCCCAACGGCTCGGACGAGTTCAAGCCGATCCTCGGCGGCCGGATGCACACGCAGTACCCGGACAACGAGACCAAGCGATACTTCACCTACCGCAACCGCGGGTACGTGCAGTCCCAGCCGGGACAGCGGAAGCTGATCCCCCAGGAGTACGCCCGCTTCGGCTGGTTCTTCCTGGTGCAGCGCCGCGACCCGGGGGGCTTCCGGGATTGGCTGCGGCTGCGCGCCCTGGGTCGCCGGGAGCGATTCACTCGGCCGTAGCGGGTGCTACCCGGCGACGTCTCCGTAACCGGACCCTGCCAGCGTCTCCGGCCGAATAGTCGGCCTCGCGGCCGCCTCAGAGTCGGTTTGCGGAGGTTCCGAGGACGATCGACGGCGGCCTCATGTGATCCCCGCGCCGGATCATCGCCAGGATGTCCTGCACGACCTCGTCCCAGCTGTACACGACGTCGTGATAGGTCAGCCGAAGCGGCTCGAACCCCAGCACCCGCAGCTTGCGGTCACGCGTCCGGTCCGAGTGGAACCGGTCGCGGTGGGGCTCTTCCCCGTCCACCTCGATCACCAGCCTCCGCCCCACCAGCAGGTCGACGAGGCCGACGCCCGCGATCGGCACCTGGACACTCAGCCTGATGCCCCTCGCGCGCAACCGGAGCCTGGTCATGGTCTCCGTCCCGGAGTCTGCTCGGCCGTCGCATCGTGTCCACAGGTTCTTGTGCGCATGCGGAGAGTCGCTCAACACATCCCGCACGTCGCACTGCTCGAGCATCCCCTTGTTCACCATCGAATCGAGGATCACGATGAGGTCCTCCTCGCCCACGTGGTTCGCCGCCGCGGCGACCGCGACGGCCGCGGTATCGACCGCGCCGACGAGCGGCGGATCCGCCCGGTACGGCTTGCACCCGCGGGCGCCGGCCGACCGTGCAGCCTTCGGGAACCGCACGTGCCTCCCCCGCGCCCCCGGCGGGATCCACACGCCGCGCCGCTCGAGCGCGGCGACGCAGCTGAGCACGCCACCGGCCGAAACCGCCGATACCACAGACGAATCCGCGGAAGAATGCGCGTACCACCCCCGCCGCAGTCGCCGCCAGTCCGCGCCGTGCGCCTTCATCTGGTCATAGCTGTATCCGAGGCTCTTGAACTGCGCCGCCGACACCACGCCCCCGTGATCGGCGAGGAGCCTCCCCAACTCCTCCATTCGGACATCTCACCCGATTCTCGACGGCCGTAGGGAGGATTTCCGGAGATCGACCCCACGAGCACCGCCGGGCCGATAATCGACGTCCCAGCGGTGTCGGAGTCGTCTTGCGGAGATCAGCGCCAGTAGGTGTGTCGGGTGTGGGGGAGGGCCTGCGGATCGGGGCCGACTGCGGGCGGCGGCCGCTCGAGGTGCACCACCTGCAGGATATGGAACTGCTCCTGGTGCACCACCGCGAGGCCGCCGTCATCGAGCGACATCTGCATGTCCGAGCCCATGAACTGGAACGGCCGGAAGGTCCAGATCAGGTTGCCGTTCTCCCGGTGCCGGGCGTCGTCGATGCGGTCGGCATCCGCGAGTACCCATGCGGCGGTGCAGTTCTGAGCCGCCCACGCCGCCCACTGGTTGACCCCCTTCGCCCGGTCCCACAGCACGCCGTCGGTGCGTCGGTCACCGTCTGAGCCGATGTCGCGGAGCCCTACGAAGTCCCCCGGCAGCCCCTCGTACGCGATCCGCAGCGACGTGGTGGACCAACTGGGCTGCACCTGGAACAGCACGCAGTCGCCGGGTCGGGCATGGTCGCGGATATACCGCGCGGCATAGCTGAAGTCGCTGCCCCCGGGCTTCGACAGCGGCGACCGCTGCCACAGGTAGCCGGGCACGGCGCACACCGCGAGAACCACCAGGAGCACCGCAACGCCCACCCGGCCCGGCATCCGCAGGCGCGCGGCACCATCGGCCACCACCCGGACGCAGACCGCGAGAGCCAGCACCACCCCCGGCACCGTGCACACGAGGTAGCGCCCCACATACATCGGCGAGATCGTCGACACCCCCACCACGAGAAGCACCGGCACCCACGCCACCGGCAGCGCCCAGTGCAGCACCGCCGCCCACCGCCGCCACCCCCCGCGCCACAGCAGCAGCCCGGCCACCGCAACCAGCGCCCACGCCGCCGCCGCGAACGCCCAGGAATGATCGAACCACTGGTCCACCAGGATGTTCTGCGGCAGCATCCAGCCCGGCCACTCCAGCCAGTCGACCTGCCCCTTCTCCGTCGCGGCGAGCCCGATCACCGGCGACAGCACGGCCAGCGGGACGACGGTGGCGATCAGCGCGGGACGGGCGGCGCACCACCGCATTCCACGCTCGGCGCCCCAGGCCAGCGGCACCAGTGCGGCGGCCGCCGCGAGGGCGGTGTACAGGAACAGTCCCACCGCCAGCGTCACGGTGAGCCCGTAGAGCAGCCACCGTCGGCGGGACGGACGCTGCGCGGCGACGTGGCCCGCGATCAGCATGCCCGTGGTGGCGGCGATCACCCACGCATAGGAGCGCGCCTCGACTCCCGCCCACGTGACCCGGGGCAGCAGGATCGCGATCACCGCCGCAACGACGGCGAACCCCGGCCCGCCCAACCGTCGCGCGAGCACGTACATCAGCGCGACCGCCACGCCCACACCGATGCTGGAGAACACGCGCAGCGACAGTTCCCCCAGGCCGAACGTGCCCGCCCACAACGCCGCCGCGTAGTAGTACAGCCCGTGGACGACATCGATGTCGCCCAGCATCCGCCACAGCTCGCCCGGCGACCGGTCGATCGCGGATACCGTGGCCAGCTCGTCGAACCAGAACGAGGGCCGGTTCGCGTGCCATACCGACACCAGCAGCCCCAGCAGCCCGAAGAGCGTCGGCGGGGCGAGCCGGCGGATCATCGATCGGTGCCGTACAGCCGATCCCAGTTCGCGGTGGCGGTCAGCTCGGCCGCGGCCGCGCGGTAGGTCTCGCGTAGTTCGGGCGCCCGGTTGCGCAACTCCCGGGTGAGCGCCAACGCGCGCTTGCCGAGTCGGACGGCCGTCGCCCGGTCCCGGCGCCGGCGGTGCACGCCGCCCTGGCCGGCGTCGGTGACGGCGGCGTCGGCGAACCGCGCGACGTGCCACCACTGCGCATCGTGCGCGGGCACGGCCACCGGCCGCGGGTCTACGCGCCCCAGCAGCTGAGCCGCCACCCGCTTGACGAGCACCGAATCGAGCCGGTCCACCGCAGGTTCCGGTGGCGCGGGTTCGATCTCGGTGTGAGGGTTCATCTCGGCGGAGAACTCGCCCGCCGCGAGGACGACGGTGTCGGGATAGCCGGCGCGCAGCCGCGCGACATCGGCCAGCCGGCCGCAGCCGCCATCGCGCAGCACCCCGGGCCCGGCGAGGAAGTCCTCGACGGCGAGCAGCTTGGTGGCGGCGAGGCCGTACTGCATCGCGGCGATGGTCTGCGCGACGTCCCGCAGCAGCAACGCGGCGTAGTGCGGGCCGTCGAACGGCGTGTGCAACGCCGCGACGATCAACCCGTTGCGCGACGCGAAGTAGCGGGACCAGCTGTCCCGGTCCTTGCGGTGGAAGTCCTGGTGCCACACCGCGGCTCCCGGCAGAGTGACGGTGGGGAACCCGGCGCCGCGGGCGCGCACCGCGAACTCGATGTCGTCCCACTGCAGGAAGATCGGCAGCGGCAGCCCCACCTCGGCGATCGCCTCGCCCGGGATCAGGCACGTCCACCAGCCGTTCCAGCCAGCGTCGACGTACCGGTCCTGCCGGTGCTCGCGCACGTCCGCGCCGACCAGCGCCCCGGGGGAGGGATGTCCGGCCCGCAGTACGCCGATCGCCGGGCGCTCGGCCGAGAGGTGCAGGCGCGCAGGCTCACTCATCGAGAGCATCTGCGCGCCCACCAGCACGCGCCGCACGGCGTGCGCCGAGAACGCCGCGAGGCGCAGCACCGACTCGGGCTCGAGCCGGATGTCGTCGTCCATCACCACGACATCCACCGGTCCGTCGCCGCGAGTGGCCTCTCGCATTCCCCGCGAGAAGCCGCCCGCCCCACCGAGGTTCGGCTGCCGAAGCTCGACCAGCCGGTCCCCCAGCACCGCCCTGGCCGCGGCGGACGCCGGGCGGGACGAGGCGAGGTCGCTCCCCTGGTCGGTGACGTAGACGGTGTCGACCTGCGCGACGAGGTCGGCGTCCGCGGCGAGCGCCCCGACGGTGGCGGCGCAGTCGTCGGCGCGGTCGAAGGTGCAGATCGCGACGGCCAGCCGGCGCGGGGCGGCCGCCGGGGCAGTCCACCGCACGCCGGACACCGTCGCGCGGTCGGTAGCGGACAGGCGCAGCCACACCGCGCCACCGTCGGCGAACCGGTCGAGGGGCACCTCGAGCGCGACAGGGCCCGCAGCCGCCCGCGTCGCGACGGTCCACTCGCGCCCCAGCGCGTCGGAAGCGACGACGGTGACGGTCACGTCACCGTCGACCTCGAGCGCGACGGTCACGGTCCCGACCCGCGTCCAGCGCTGCCAGTACGCGGCCGGGAACCGCCCGAAGTACGTGTCCGTGGATACGACACTGCCGGGTTCGAGGGTCAGCGAATCACGCTCGCGGGTGGCCCGCCCGGTCTCGACGGTGGCGTACAGCTCCGCCGGCACCGTCGGGTCGGCGTGCGCGAACAGGCCGCGCTGAAGCACGTCGGTGGCGGGGCTCGGCATCACGTGGCCCCTAGATCATCGTGAAGATGACGACCCGCTGCACCACGAAGTTGATGACGGTGGCGGTGCCCTGCGCGAGCACGTATGCGACGAGCCAGTGCAGCGTGTTGCCGGGCCAGGCGTGCAGGACGCCGAGGAAGATGCCCTCCTGCACGATGAAGGTGACCAGGTAGAGGGCCCACACCGCGGCGAGCCGACGGTGGCTGGGCGCCGCCTGGAACGTGTGCCGCCGGTTGAGCCAGTACGCGGTGGCGGTGCCCACGACGAAGCCGACCGCCTTGGCGTAGAACTCCCCGACGCCGAGTCCCTTCCCGAGCCCCAGGGTGAGGCCGAAGTCGATGACGCCGCAGAGCCCGCCGATGAGGACGAAGAGCACGATCTGCTTGTGCAGCGCGTGCTGGGTCGCACTCTCCTGCGAGTCCGGGGCTGTAGTCACGCGGAACAGGGTACCGCCGCCGCGGCGCCGGACCAGGATCCGTCAGCGCAGCGCGAGCACGAACACCCGGGCGCCGCCCTCGAACGCCCTGTGGAGGGCGGCGGGATCAGGCTCGCCGGACGGGCCGAAGCCGATGTCGTTGAACGTGGCGAAGTTGCGGTTGGCCTTGGCTATCACGCCGTACAGCTCGGTCACGCCGGCCTCATCGGACACCACACGGACGTCCGCGGTGCGGCGCTTCCCGAGCAGGTCGATCTCGACGGGATCGCCGGTGCGCAGGTTGCGCCCCCACGCGAACGGGGTCCCGACCAGCAGCGCGCCGTCGTGTCGCGTGTACGCGACGGGGAGGTCGTAGTGCCGCCCCGTCTTCCGGCCGACCACGTGGATCGTCAGCAGGTACCTGCCGATCCCCTTCGACACGAACGGCGCGCGCAGCGCCACCCGGATCACGGAGTTCATCACATTCTGCAGCGGCATCGTCTGTGCCGTCCCGGCCCGACTCATATCACGACGCTAGCGACACGCCGGACGGATTGCACGCGCTGTTCCGCCGGTTCTCGCCCGCGGTCCGCTAGGGTGCCTCACCAACCCCTATCATCAGCATCTTCTCAGGTAGCGCGTTACGCCTGTTACTCATGTAGCTTTGTGATGTGGCGACGACAGATCTGCACCCGAAGTCCCTGGTCACCCGCCTGCTGCGCGGCGGATGGTCGGCCAGTGGCACCGCGCTCGTGGCCGTGTTCGTCGCCCTCGTGGTCGGCTCCGGCGCCTACCTCGCGGTCGCCCTGAGCAACCCGACGCCGGTCACCGACAAGTCGTACAGCGACCTCATCGCCGCGCGCCGGGCGGTCGATCAGTCCCGGTCGATGTTCGGCCTGCTGTCCACCGCCGCGACCAACGCCACCGGCGGCGTCGGCGACATGGCGAAGGCCGTCCCCCAGATCTTCGACGCCGTCGACGCGGCGCGCACCGGCGCGCAGCAGGCCCTCGACGGGCTCGATTCGGCGCCGTCGGCCTCGGCCGCCGCGAGCCGCGTCGCCGGGTCGACCGCGGGGATCGACTCCGCGTTGAGCCAGGTGCAGGGGCTGGGCCAGTACGGCCAGACGATCCAGCAGGCCGCCACGCAGGCGACGCAGTCGCTGCGCAGCGCGCACATCCCCGGTCTCGCGAAGGTGGAGCCGCAGCTGAGCCGGATCGACACCGCGGCCGGTAGCGTCGCGTCGGTCGCCGGCCAGGCCGGCGGGCTGCGCACGACCCTGGCGAACATGAACGCCCAGCTGGCGAACACGGCGGCGTCGCTGGACTCGTCGCTGGCCTCGGCGCGTGACTCCGCGCGCAAGCTGCGCGACGGCCTGGCCAAGATCTCCGCGACCCGCGCACAGGCGACCACCGCCACCAACGACCTGGTGACCGGCCTCGGCCAGCTCAAGGCCGTTCTGGGGTCGATCGACGAGCAGTTGGCGACGGCGCAGCAGCAGCTGCCGCCGGTGCCGAAGGACCCGGCCGCCGAAGAGAAGGCGCTGCAGAAGGAGGCGGCGAAGAAGAACACGCACCCGCTGCCCATCGCGCTGGGGGCGGCCGCCCTCGCGGGTCTGCTGACGTACGGCATCGGCTCACTGGCCGGCGCCCGCTCGACCCGCGACCTGCTGCGGTCCTTCGTCCCCAACCCGCTCAAGGGCCTCGCCGCCGACCACACCGGCGCGCACGCGGCGCCCGAGGACGACCAGCAGACCCGTACCGTCGACCGCCTGTTCATCCCCGCCGAGACCGGCACCACCATGGTCTTCGACACCGACCCGGCCCTCTCGGTCGACGAGATCCGGAACGCCGCGCAGACCAAGATCACAAAACCTGCCCGACATCGGGCAGGAAGTTGACATAGCTCCGTCATCCGGGCAACATTCGCCGGGTGCCGGAGCCCGAACTCGTCGACCACGTCGCGCGCTCGACGGGGCTGTCCCCCGCCGAGGCCGCGCGGGTGATCGATGACGTCACGGCGTACTACCGCGAGACGGTGGACGAGTTCGTGCGAAGGCGGCATCGGGACCTCCACCAGCGTGGCCGGCGCAACGCCGAGATCTACGCGGAGGTCGCGGGCGAACTGGCCGACCGGCTGTTCGCGGCGCCCCCCCTGTCCGAGCGGCAGCTGCGGCGTCTGATCTACACCTGAGCGAGGAGACCAGAAGCGTATGTGCGGAATCGTCGGCTACATCGGCGGCCAGGCGGCCACCCCGATCCTGATCGACGGCCTCACCCAGCTGGAGTACCGCGGTTACGACTCCGCGGGCATCGCTGTGATCGGGCCGTCCGGAGCACGTCGCGTGCGCAGCGTCGGTCGCGTACGCGACCTCGAGGCGACGCTGCCCAAACGCCTCGCGGGCAAGGTGGGCATCGGGCACACCCGCTGGGCCACGCACGGCGCACCATCGGAGGCGAACGCGCACCCGCAGGCCGACGCCTCCCAGCGCGTGTTCGTGGTGCACAACGGGATCATCGACAACGCCCGGGCCCTGCGCGCGGGACTCGAGGCCGACGGTGTCGAGCTCACCTCCGACACCGACACCGAGGCCATCGCCCATCTGATCGCCCGCACCGCGGCCGACACTCTGGAGGAGGCGGTGCTCGCGACCGTCGCCCGCCTGACGGGAACCTACGCGCTCGCGGTGCTCGACACCGCGCACCCCGACCGGATCGTGGTCGCCCGCAACGGCTCCCCCCTGATCATCGGTATCGGTGACCACGAGATGTTCATCGCCTCGGACGTCTCGGCCGTGGTGCGGCACACCACCCAGGTGGTCCACCTCGACGACGGCGAGTGCGCCACCGTGACCGCCGGCGGCTTCCACCTGTTCACCGCCGACGCCGACCACGTGGGCAAGACCGCGACCACCGTCGAGATGACCGCCGCTGAGCTCGAGCTGGGAAACCACCGGCACTTCATGCTCAAGGAGATCCTCGAACAGCCGTACTCTCTGGAGCGCATGCTCACCGGCCGGCTCGATGAGCGCTTCGCCACCGCCCGCCTGGACGGCCTGAACCTGGATCCCCAGGCGCTACGCCGGTTCAAGCGCGTCAAGATCCTCGGCTGCGGCTCGGCCTACTACATGGGCCAGCTGGGTGCGCAGCTCATCGAGGAACTCGCCCGCGTGCCTGCGGACGCCGAGCCCGCCAGCGAGTTCCGTTACCGGAACCCGCTGATCGAGCCCGACACCCTGTACGTGGCTGTGAGCCAGTCGGGCGAGACCGCCGACACCGCGTTCGCCGTGCAGGAGGTCAAGCGCAAGGGCGGCACGATCGTCGGCCTGGTCAACGTGGTCGGCTCCACAATCGCCCGCGAGGTCAGCGGCGGGGTGTACCTGCACGCGGGCCCCGAGGTCGCGGTGGCGTCCACCAAGGCCAACACCCATATGGCCGTCGGATTCGCGCTGCTCGCGCTGGCCCTGGGCCGGGTGCGCGACCTGTCGATCACCGACGGCACGCGGATCGTCAAGGCGCTCAAGGAGCTTCCGCGGCAGATCGGCGAGATCGTGGCCGACGGCGACAAGGTGGTCGAGGCCGCGGAGCTGCTGGCCACGGCGCCGAGCCTGTTCTTCATCGGCCGCGTGCGCGGGTACCCGACAGCGCGCGAGGGGGCGCAGAAGTTCAAGGAGATCAGCTACCGGCACGCCGAGGCGTACCAGACCTCGGAGCTCAAGCACGGCCCGCTCGCGCTGATCAGCCCCGAGCTGCCCACGGTGGCCATCGTCCCCGACGACGAGCTGCTGGACCGGAACATCGGTGCCCTGCACGAGATCTCGGCGCGCGGCGGCGAGATCGTGGCGATCACCCACCACGGCGTCGAGGTGGATGCGCGCCTGGTGATCCGGGTACCCAAGACCGAGCCCGAGCTCGACCCGATCCTGCTGATGATCCCCACCCAGCTGCTCGCCTATCACGCTGCGCTCGCGCTGGGCGAGAACATCGACAAGCCGCGCAACCTGGCCAAGTCGGTCACCGTCGAGTAGCGCCGGGCCGTCCGCGGTTCCGGCAACGCCACGACACGGCTCCGGTGCCCCGCGCGGCGGCGCGGTGCCCGGTAGCCTGAGCCCCGATGCTCCGCCCCAGCCTGTTCACCCGACGCCTCGGTAGCCGCCTGCCCGGCGCCTGCGAGGTGGTGGCGGCGCTCGCGGTCTCCGCCGGCGTGACCGCCGCCGTGGTGGCGGGCTCGCGCCTGTGGCGAGGCGCGCCGTACTCGGAGGGGTACTCCCTGCACGCCGTGACCAATGCGGCCGTGATCGTGTGCCTGGCCGCCCTGGTGGCGACGACGGTGGCGATACGTCGCCGGCTGCGGCCCCGCCTCGTCGCGGCCGCGGGGTACGTGCTGACGGCCGCGCTACCCACGCTGGCCTTCGGGCTGCCCCTCGCGCGGACCCCGCTGTACTACGGCGGCCTGCACCTCGACCAACAGTTCCGCACGCAGTACCTGATGCGGCTCACCGAGTCGCCGGCACTGTCGGACATGAACTACGCGGGCCTGCCGCCCTACTACCCCGCCGGCTGGTTCTGGCTGGGCGGCCGCGGCGCATCGATCCTCGGCATCCCCGCGTGGCAGTTCATGAAGCCCTGGTGCCTGCTGACCCTCGCCGCGGCGGCGACCCTCGCCCTCGCCCTGTGGCGGCGGCTCACGCCGGCGGCCGCCCTGCCGGTCACCACGGCATCGGTGCTCGCGGTGCTGTTCACCAGCCACCAGGAGCCCTACAGCGGCGCCCTCGCAATCCTGGCGCCGCCGGTCACCGTGATCGCCTGGGGTGCGTTGCGGCGGGCAGCGCCGCGCCTGCCCGCCGGCCCGCTGGCGCTGGTGGCCGTGGCCCTCGGACTGACCGCGGCCACGTACACCCTGTACGCGGCCGTCGCGGTGGCGGTACTGGCCGTACTCGCCGTCACCGCGTGGCGGGCGGGCGTCCCGGCGACGACGGTGGCGGCTCGCACCGGGACGGTCGCGGCGGGCGGCGCGGTGATCGCGCTGGTCGTGTGGCTGCCATACCTGATCTCGTGGGTGCGGGATCCGCATTCGACGGCCGGGGCCGCACAGGAGTACCTGCCCACCGCCGGCGCCGCAGCGTGGCTGTCCCAGTTCGAGCCCACCCCGCTGGGCGTGACCACCGCGATCGGCAGCCTGTGGATCCTCTGGCGGCTGCGGCGACACCGCGTCGCCCAGGGGTTCGCCGCGCTCGCCGCCGTCGGCTACGCGTGGACGTTCGCCTCGCTCGTCGCCGCCGCGTTCGGTACGACCCTGCTCGGGTTCCGCGTTCTGCCCCTGCTGTATTCGACACTGGCGGCCGCAGCGGTGTTCGCCGCGGCCGACCTGATCAGGTGGGTCCGTCGTCACGCGGTGGACCCGGTGACGCTGCGCCGCACCGCGATCGGCGTCGCACTGGCCGTCCTCGTCGCACTCGCCCAGCAGGCCACATGGCAGCTGCGGAGCGACGGGGCCCTGGCGTATACCGACACCGACTGCGCCGGCCACCGGGCCGACGGCCGACCGGCCGGCGCGCAGGCCGCGCTGCCCGCCGTCGACGCCACGATCACCCGGCTGACCGGGCGGCCGCGCCGCGACACCGTGGTCCTCCCCACGGATTTCACGCTGCTGGCGTGCCACGGCTACCGCGGCTTCACCTCGTATATCGCGCAGTACGCCAACCCGCTCGCCGACGAGGCGCAACGGAAGGCGCTGGTGCTGACGTGGGCCCGGGCCCGGACCGCCCGCCAGCTGACCGCCGAGCTGGACGCCTCGCCGTACCGGCCACCCTCCGTGTTCGTGTTCCAGCGCACCGCGGCGGGGCTGCTCCTGCGCGTCACGCGCGACACCTTCCCGGCCGACCCGAACACCGCATGGACCTCGGTCACGTTCAGCCGCACCGCCTTCACCGCGCCGGACTTCGTGTTGCGCGACGTCGGTCCGTACACCGTCGCCTACCGCCCACACGCCGCTGCGGACGCCGCGTGACCGCGATCCCGGCGCCGCGGTTCACCGCCGACGTCGCCGCCGCCCTCGTCTCCGCCGGCGCGCTCACGGCCGCGCTCGTCGGCCTCGCAGCCGTATGGCACCCGCCCGTGTACCCGCAGAGCCAGATGCTGCGGTCGGCGACGACGCTCGGGCTCACGGCGGTGATCCTGGCGCTGCTCGCGTGCGCCGTCTTCGAGGCCGCCGGACGACGGCCGAGAGTGGTTCGCGCCGTGGGCTTCCCCGCTGTCGCCGCGCTGCCCGTCCTGATGTACGGGATGCCCCTGCTGCGTACCCGGCTGTGGCTGGGCGGGATCAGCGGCGACCAGCTCTTCCGCACCCAGTACCTCACCCGGTTCACGGATTCGCCACTGCTGCACGACATGACGTACCAGCACACGCCGCCGTTCTATCCCGCGGGCTGGTTCTGGCTGGGCGGGCGGTTCGCCGCGATGTTCGACCTGCCCGGCTGGGAGGCCATGAAGCCCTGGTCCCTGCTGACCCTGGCGTTCGCGGCCGGGGTGACGTTCGCGCTGTGGCGACACGTGCAACCCGGGCGGGCCATAGCCCTGACGACGATGACGGTGCTCGCCACCCTCGCCACCGATGCGCAGGAGCCGTACGGCGCCACGCTGATCATGGTGTTCGCGCCGATGATGGTGCTGGCCTGGCATGCGATGCGCACCGGCGATCGGGTGGACCTGCTGCTCGCGGGGATCTTCGTGGGCGTGCTCGCGATGACCTACACGCTGTACGCGGCGGTGGCGGCCGCCACCGTCGTCATGTTCGCCGGATTCGCGGGCCGCATCCGCGCCGCACACTGGCGCGATGTCGCGGCCCGGCTCGGGGTGGTCGCCGCGATCTCCGGCGCGATGGCCCTACTGGTGTGGATCCCGTACCTGCTGGCCATCGCCCACCTGCCCACCGCCGACTCGGGTGGAGCCACCGACTTCCTCCCCCTCGCCAGCGCGATGGTGTGGCTGCCGCAGGCCGATACCTCCGCTCTAGGCCTCGTCTGCCTGGTCGGCACCGTGTGGCTCGCGTGGCGCATCCGCACCGACCGGGTCGCGCAGGCGCTCGCCGCCGGACTGGTGACGATGTACGCGTGGGCGCTCGCCTCGCAGGTGTTCACGTTGTTCAGCGCCACCCTCCTGGGCTTTCGGGTGCACGCCGCGATGTACGGGCTGTACGTCAGCGCGGGGGTCATGGCCGCGTACGACGGTGCCGGCACCCTCCGCACGGCGCGGTTCGGCGGGGGCCGGACATCGCTGCGCGAGGTCTCGCACGCCACGCGTGCCCGCATCTCCCGCGCCGCGGCGGTCCTCGGACTGATCGCCGCGCTGGCGGTCGCGCAGCAGGGCCTGGGCGGGCTCGGCTCCCAACTCGACGCTGCCTACCAGGACGTCGACGGCACGATGAGCCGCGCCGACGGCGGTGCCCGCCGCGACCAGTCCGACCTGGCCACCGTGGACGCCACCGTGCTGTCGCTCACCGACCGGTCCCGCGAGGACACCGTGGTACTGACCACCGATCCGGTGTTCCTCGCGCTGTACCCGTACTGGGGCTTCCTCGCGTCGTTCGGCCCGTACTCCAACCCGCTCGGCCGCTACCCGGAGCGGGTGGCCGAGATCACCCGGTGGGCGGACGCCCGCACACCGGCCGACCTGGCCGCCGACCTGCGCAGTTCGCCGTTCGGGGCGCCCGACGCGTTCGTGTTGCGGGCGGCCGCACCCACCGACGGCCACGTCGTCGACGGTGCCGGCGCGGGCCTGCCCGGGGCCTACTACCTGCGGATCACCGAGAACACGTTCCCCAACGACCCGAACCTGTACGTGCGCTGGCTCGCGTTCGACCCGGCCGCGATGGCGGGCATGGCGGTACGCACGGTGGGTGCGTATGTCGTGGTGGTGCCCAGCCCCGAACAATGATCCGCCCGCCGCCGCCGCGATCCGCGGGGTCGCGACCACCGCGCGGTAGCCTCTTAGGCGATGTCTACGTCAACGAACACCTACCTGCCTATCACCACGCGCAAGCTGATGGGCTGGTCACGCACCACCCCGATCCAGGGGCACGTTCTGTCCACGCCCGACGTGGAGCAGATCGCCAAGGCCGTCGCGCTGGTCGCCGACGCCGAGGCGGACAAGCCGTCGTACCTGCGCCGCGGCGTCATCGCCCGCGGCCTGGGCCGTTCATACAACGAGTCGGCGCAGAACGCCGGTGGCCTCACGATCGACATGACGCCGCTCAACGCGATCCACGACATCGACGCGGACAACGCGATCGCGGACGTCAGCGCCGGGGTCGACCTGGACACGCTGATGAAGGCGGCCCTGCCGTTCGGCCTGTGGGTGCCCGTGTTGCCCGGCACGCGGCAGGTCACCATCGGTGGTGCCATCGCGCACGATATCCACGGCAAGAACCATCACAGCGCCGGCAGCTTCGGCAACCACGTGGTCGACCTGCAGCTGCTGGTGGCCGACGGCCGCATCCTCACCCTCGGGCCGGACGGGACGCCCGACGACCCCACCGGCGAGTTGTTCTGGGCCACCGTGGGCGGCATCGGCCTCACCGGCATCATCCTGCGCGCGAAGATCAAGATGCACCGCACGGAGACCGCGTACTTCCTCGCCGACACCCGGGTGACCAGCAACCTGGACGAGACGATCCAGCTGCATCTGGACGGCTTCGAGGACGGCTACGAGTACGCATCAGGCTGGTTCGACTCGATCTCGGCCAAGAAGCTGGGCAGGTTCAGTGGCTCTCGCGGCAGCCTTGCCAAGCTCGAGGACCTTCCGGACAACCTGGCCAAGGATCCGCTGAAGTTCGACGCGCCGTCGCTGGTGACGCTGCCCGACGTCTTCCCCAACGGGCTGGCCAACAAGTTCGACTTCTCGATCGTCGGCGAGCTGTACTACCGGATGGGATCGAACTCCGACAACAAGATCAAGAACCTGACGCAGTTCTACCACCCGCTCGACCTGTTCGGTGAGTGGAACCGCGCCTACGGCTCCAAGGGCTTCCTGCAGTACCAGTTCATCGTGCCGATGGGGAACGAGGACGAGTTCAAGCGGATCATCCGCGACGTCCAGGCGTCGGGCCACGTGTCGTTCCTCAACGTCATCAAGCTGTTCGGTGACGGGAACTCAGCCCCGCTGAGCTTCCCGTTCAAGGGCTGGAACGTCTGCCTCGACTTCCCCATCAAGAAGGGCCTGCACGAGTTCGTCACCGAGCTCGACCGCCGGGTCTTCGCGATGGGTGGTCGCCTGTACACCGCGAAGGATTCGCGCACCACCGCGGCGATGTTCCACGCCATGTACCCGCGCGTCGACGAGTGGATCGCCACCCGCCGCCGGATCGACCCCACGGGCGTGTTCATGTCCGATATGGGCCGTCGCCTGGAACTGGCCTGACCGCCGCCGCGGCGAAGCCCCGAACCGCACCGACAACCAAGGAAACAGACCTGATGAAGAACGCCGTGGGCGTCCCCCAGTCCCTGCTGCTGCTCGGCGGCACCTCCGAGATCGGCCTCGCCATCGTCGCGGAGTACCTGCAGAAGGGCCCGATGCGCGTGGTCCTCGCCGCGCTGCCGAACGATCCGCTGCGCGAGCAGGCGGTCGCGCAGGTGGAGGCGGCGGGAGCGTCGTCGGTCGAGCTCGTCGACTTCGACGCCACCGACTTCGACGCGCACCCCAAGACCATCGACGCGGCCTTCGCGGGCGGCGACATCGACGTCGCGATCGTCGCTTTCGCTCTCGACTTCGACGCTGAGGAGCTGTGGCAGAACCAGCGCAAGGCCGTCCTCCTCGCGCAGGTCAACTACACCGGCTCCGTCTCGATCGGCGTCCTGCTGGGCGAACGGCTGCGGGCGCAGGGCCACGGCCAGATCATCGCCATGAGCTCGGTGGCGGGGCTGCGCCCGCGGCGCAGCAACTTCGTCTACGGCTCGTCGAAGGCCGGCTTCGACGGCTTCTACCTCAACCTCGGCCTGGCTCTCGAACCGTTCGGCGCATCCGTGCTGGTGATCCGGCCGGGCATGGTGCGGACCAAGTTCTCGGCGCACGTCAAGGAGGCCCCGCTGACCATCGACAAGGACGTCATCGCCCGGCTCGCCGTGGACGCCGCGCTCAAGGGCAAGACCCTGATCTACGCGCCCGCGCCCTGGGGCTTCGTGAGCTTCGGCTTGAAGAACGTCCCGCAGCCGATCTTCAAGAAGCTGCCGATCTAGCCCGCGGATGGCCACCGACCGATCCGAGGCCGTGACGGCCACAGCACCCGTACCCCCGGCATCACCGGATGCCGCCGCGCCGCACCGCGCGGTCACCGTCGTCGTGGACCTCGCATGCGCGGTGGTGCTCGGCGGGATCGTCGCGGCCGTCGGCTACGCGGCGATCGGCACGGTGCACTGGCCGGCGTACCCGAGCTCCGATGTCACCCGCACGCTGACCACCCTCGGGCAGGTCGCGTGCATCGCGATCCTCGCGGTGTGCGCGTGGCTGCTGTCGACGGAGCCGTTCGGCCGCGCCGTACGCCCGGCGCTCGCCCGCACCGCGCGGGTGCTGGCGTTCGCCGCGACGTCGGCGCTGGTCACGGTGACGCTCGCGCTACCGCTCGGCGCCACCAAGCTGTACCTGGGCGGAATCACCGTCGACCAGCAGTTCCGCACCGAGTACCTCACGCGGTTCACGCAGTCCCCGGCGCTGCACGACATGACGTACTTCGGGATGCCGCCGTTCTACTCCCCCGGCTGGTTCTGGCTGGGTGGGCGGTTCGCGCACATCGCAGGCCTCGCGGGGTGGGCGGCGTTCAAGCCGTGGTCGGTGATCTCACTCGCGGTGGCCGCGACGGTGGCGCTGGCCCTGTGGCTGCGCGTGTGCACGCCCACTCGAGCGATCGCCGCGACCCTGGCGACCACGGTGGCGATGCTGCTGTACGGCTCGGCCGAGCCGTACGGAGCCGTCATCACGCTCCTGCTTCCGCCCATGTCGATCCTCGCCTGGCGCGCGCTGACCGGCACCGCCGGCCGCGCCGCCGTGGTCGGGGTGGGCGTGTATCTCGGTGTCGCCGTGTGGTTCTACACCCTGTACCTGGCCCTCGCGGCGTTCACGGTGTGCGTCATGGCGGTCGTGGCACTGGGCGCCGCGTGGTGGCGCCGGCGGGTCGGCGACTCCGTGCCCTTCCTGCCGATCATCGGCCGATTGGTCGGCATGGGCGTGATCGCGATCGTGATCGGCCTGGGCGCGTACGGCCCGTACTTCGTGAAGGCCCTCTCGGGCAGCCCCACCGGTAAGGGCACCGCCTTCCACTACCTGCCCGTCGAGGGCACCGTGGTCCCCTTCCCGATGCTGCACGCGTCGCTACCCGGCCTCCTGGCACTGATCGGCGTGGTCTGGGCGATCCTGCGCTGCCGCACCAACTCCCTGGCGCAGGCGATGGGCCTTGCGATCGCCGCCGCCTACGGGTGGGCGCTGCTGTCGATGGCCGCCACGCTCGCCGGGACCACCCTGCTGGGCTTCCGCACCGAGTCGATGCTGCACGTGCTGCTGGCCGCCGCCGGGGCACTGGGCGTCGTGGACCTCGTCGCCACAGCGTGCGCGGCCGCCGGGACCGGCGCCCGGGTCGCGGCCGTGGTGCTCGCCACCGTCGCCGCGATCGGCGTGGCGCAGACGGTGCCGCAGCAGCTCTCGGGCGTCATCTCGACCGCCTACACCGACACCGACGGCGACGGCGTGCGCGCCGATGCCCGCCCGCCCGGCGCCGAACAGTACTTCCCGGCGGTCGACGCGATCATCCGCCGCGAGACCCACCGGCCGCGTACCGGCACCGTCGTCCTCACCGCCGAGTACGGCTTCCTCGCCGTCTACCCGTACTGGGGGTTCCAGAACCTCACGTCGAACTACGCGAACCCCCTCGCGCAGTTCGCCGCCCGCTCCGCGGCGATCAAGCAGTGGGCCGCATCGACGTCGCCCGACGACCTGATCCACCGTCTGAACACCTCGAAGTGGCGGCCGCCCACCGCATTCGTGTTCCGTTCGGCCTCGGACGGCTACGAGCTGCGGCTGGCCGAGGACGTGTACCCCAACAACCCCAACGTCAAGCGATACACCGTCGCGTATCCGCCGGCACTGTTCGACGACCCGCGGTTCGACGTGAGCACCGTCGGTCCCTTCGTCGTCGTGGTGCGTAAGCCCTGACGCCCGCCCCGCCGAGAAGGAGACCCGATGTCGTTTCGCCGATCGCTACAGGAGCTGATGCAACGCAGGACGCTGCTGCCCGGGCCGGTCGACTCGGTGCTGTCGGGGCGCGGGCGGGACGTGTCGGGCCTGACGGTGCTGGTCACCGGCGCCTCGGCGGGCATCGGCCGGGAGACGACGGTGGCGCTCGCGGCGCGCGGTGCCACGGTGATCGGCGTCGCGCGGCGCGAGCAGGAGCTGCGGGCGCTCGCCGACGAGACCGGATGCCGCTGGGTCACCTGCGATCTCATGGACTCCGACGCGATCGACCGGCTGCTCGGCGAGCTCGGCGGCGAACCGATCGACGTCCTGGTGAACAACGCGGGACACTCGATCCGGCGGCGCATCGTCGACTCCACCGACCGGCTGCACGACTACCGGCGGACCATGCAGCTGAACTACTTCGCGGCCGTGCAGATGTCACTCGGCCTGCTGCCGGGGATGATGAAGCGCGGCCAGGGGCAGATCGTCAACGTGTGCACGTGGGCGTTGCACGCCAACACCTTTCCGCGGTTCTCCGCCTACGCCGCCTCGAAGAGCGCACTCGCGATCTTCGGCCGCTCGCTGAACGCCGAGCGCCCGCACCCGAATGTGCACGCGACCAACGTGTACTTCCCCCTGGTGCGTACCGAGATGATCTCGCCCACAGCCGAGTACGACGGGGTCGGCGCCCTGTCCGCCGCGGAGGCGGGGCGCTGGATCCTGCACGCGGTGACGCACCAGCCGGTGGAGGTCTCCCCCGCCGCGCTGCGTGCCGTCCTGCCGGTGATCGACCTGCTGTCCCCGCCCGCCGCGGACCGGGCGATCGCCTCGCTCACCTGATCCCGAACGCCTCGACAGGGACATCGATCGGCCACCCGGCGGGGTCCGGGCGGTCGGCGCCCACCCAGGCGATCACCCCGTCGGGCCGGACCAGGGCGTAGCGGAACCCGGTCGCACCCGCCGGCTCAGCGCCGGTGCCGGGGCCCATCAGCGCACCGTCTCCCGCCGACAATCGATCCGACGGCCGGGAGCCGTCCGTCAATGGGGCCACGCACTACGAGCGAGAGGCGCCAGCAGAGGTCGGCCGCGTCGGCGAGCCCGAGTCCCAGCCCCTGACCGCCGAACGGCGGATGGACGTGGGCCGCATCGCCGGGCAGCAGCACTCGGCCGAGGCGGTAGGTCCGCGCGACACGGGGATTCAGCCTGCTCCGACGGGCTGTCGTGCCACTCACACCCGCTGACATCCTCGCGAGCAGCCCGGGGATTCAGTCGCCGATCGAATCCGTCCACGCCCGGCGGTTCCACCCCATCCGAGCACGCCCACCGGGACCCTGCTTGACCGCCAACACCTGATGAATGGTCACCTTGCCACGCTCGAACGCGAGCGCACACGTCGCCAGGTACAGCAGCCACGTCCGGGCGCGCTCGACCCCCACCAGGGCCACCGCCTCGTCCCAGCCCGCCTGCAGGTTGTCCACCCACGCCCGGAGCGTGAGCCCGTAGTGCTCGCGGAGCGACTCGTCGTCCCGCACCTCCAGGCCGGCCCCCTGAAGCGCGGTGACGGTGTCCGAGAGTGGCAGGATCTCGCCGTCCGGGAAGATGTAGCGCTCGATGAAGCTGGGCGCGGACCGCTTCCGCGGTTGCAGCGGCCGCACCGCGGCGATGGCGTGGTTGAGCAGGCGCCCGCTCGGCACGAGCAGATCGGCGAGATGGTCGGCGTACCCGGCGAGTTCGGCCCGGCCCACGTGCTCGCTCATCCCGACCGAGGCGATCGCGTCGAACGGTCCGTCGGTGACGTCGCGGTAGTCCTGCAGGCGGATCTCGACCCGCCCCGGCACCTCCCGCCGCACCCGTTCGACGGCGAGGTCCCGCTGCTCGCGGCTCAGCGTCACCCCCACGACCTCGACGCCGTACTCGCGTGCAGCGTGGATCGCCAGCGAGCCCCAGCCGCAGCCGACGTCGAGCATCCGCATCCCCGGCCGCAGTCCGAGCTTCCGGCAGATCAGGTCGAGCTTGCCGCGCTGGGCCGCGTCCAGGTCACCGTCGGGCCCCGACGGCCAGTAGCCGCACGAATAGACCATGCTCGGGCCGAGGACCAGCCGATAGAAGTCGTTGCCGACGTCGTAGTGATGGGATATCGCCTGCGCATCCCGCTCCCGACTGTGCAGCTGAGGCTGCTCGCGGCCGTGTAGATGGAGCCGCTCACCATGCACTCCCAGCCGCAGTCTGCGGGTCGGGATCTCGGTGCTCGGCGGCGGCAGGGGCCTGCCCAGGCCACCCTCGAGCAGCACCGTGGCCGCAGCGCGGGCCACCGCGCCGGGGGGGACGTGAGCGAGCTGGTGGTGGCCGAACCGGTCGATCACCTCGGGTCGATCGAGGACGTCGACGATGCTGCCCTCGATGTCGAGGTCGCCCGACACGAATGCGCGCACCAGGCCGAGCTCGTTCGGTGCCCACGCGATGCGGCGCAGCGCCCGGGGACTGCGGAACACCACCGTCCCCGCTGCCGCCGCCGGCGATGTCGGGTCGGGTCCCGCCTCCGAGCCGTCCCATGCGCGTACCCGCACGCCGACCTCGACCCCGAGAAGCTCCTCGACCGCAGCCGACAGGCGGGGCGCGACGGGGCGCAAGCGGACGACTGGCAGGTAGTCGGTGGCGAGGGACATCTCAGCTCCATTCGTAGTTCGAAGTTCCCTACCTCCACGGTATGCCCGTTCACGCCCGTTCGCCCGCCCAACCGCCCACCGAATACGGCTCACAGGCCGCGCGCCGCGATGGCCTCCCCGATCAGGTCGGCATCGCGGATCAGGCGCACCAACACCGTCGGGAGCACCCGGACCGGCGACGCCTTCTGCCCGCGCGCCCAGCACGCCTCGCGCGTGGACCGCACGGTGAGCGTCACCGTCGGGATACAACGGATGGTCAGTGCCAGCAGCAGTTCGACACGCGGACCCAGGAGCCGGCCGAGAACTGCGACGAGGTCGGTGACGCGCGTGGTGAACACCAGCAGGCCGGCCGCGACCACGCCCACCAGCAGTTGTCCGACCGGCGCCACCGCGGCGCCGAGCCCGTCGGTGAACCAGTGGAAACCGGTGAGGACCGCACCGAGCACCAGCGCCGGTCGTAGGGCCTGCCACATGTAGCGGGGTCCGAGACGCGCGAGCGGGAACAGCGCCAGGCACATCACCAGCGCAGCGGCGAGAGCCACGGGCCGGGGGAACACGGCGAGCATCGTGATCCCGCCGGCGACGGCGATCAGCTTGGGCGCCGCCGGAATCCGGTGCACGACGGATGATCTCGGCGCGTACGTGCCGATCACGGTGGCCCGCTCAGCGCGCGGGTCATCGCGCGGCCAGCTCGCGGTAGTAGCCGACCGCCTCGGCGGGTGCCGCATCGCAGGCGATCTCGCCCCGATCGATCACGAGGACCCGGTCGAAGTCGTCGAGCATGTCGAGGTGGTGTGTCAGCAGGATCACCTGCTGCGCCAGACCCGCCAAGATCTCCTCGACCCGCAGCATATTCCGCAGGTCGAGCAGCGTGGTCGGCTCGTCGCACACCAGGATCTCGGGCTCGGTCACCAGCACGGAGGCGAAGGCGAGAAGCTGCTTCTGGCCCGAACTGAGCAGCTGCGCAGGGCGATCCGCGAGCTCGGCGAGCCCGTACCGGTCGAGTGCCTCGGCCACCCGAGGATCGGCGACGCCGGTGCGCCGGGCCCGCCGCCCGCGGCCCCGCAGCGACAGTGCGACGTCCTCGGCCACCGTCGGCATGATGATCTGCGCCGACGCGTCCGCGAACACGAAGCCCACCCGCTCGCGGGCACGGGCACGATGGCGCCGCACGTCGTCGCCCCCGACGGTCACGGTGCCCCGGTCCGGTACCACAAGGCCGTTGAACGTCCGTGCGAGCGTGGACTTCCCGGACCCGTTGGCGCCGACGATCCCGATCCGCCGCTCGGTCAGCGCGGCGGTGATCCCACGCAGCACGGGCTCGCCGTCGAACGCGTGCCATACGTCGTCGAGCGCGATCCCGGACGCCGGCGCCGGGGTCACGTGAGGATCTTCGGATACGCCCGTACCACCGTGGCCGTGACGAGCGCGGTGACCACCACCTTGATCAGGTCGCCGGGCAGGAACTGCACCGAGCTGGAGACCACCGCGAACAGACCCGAGCCGACCCGCCACGCCTGCCAGGGGATGCCCACGGCGTACACGACCACCATCATCCCGATCACGTTGGCCGACAGCAGCACCGCGACGTTGCGGCGCCCGAACCGATCGACCAGCAGTCCGGTCACCAGTGCTCCGACGATCGAGCCGATGAGATATCCGCCCGACGGGCCGGTGATCACCGAGATCCCGCCGCTGCCGCCGGCGCCGATCGGCAGGCCGACGACGATCAGCACCACGTACACCAGGACCGAGATCGCACCCCGGGGCGCGCCCAGCAGCGTCGCGGCCAGCATGAAACCCAATGTCTGCAGCGTGATCGGCGTGGCACCGCCGAAGGAGATGCCGCCCGGCACCGCCAGAACGGCCATGAGGGCGGCGAACATCGCGATCAGGGCGAGGTCACGCGGGGACACGGAGCCACCCAGTTCGGCATGGGTGCGGCGATTGAACACGGTTCAGTAGTAACGGGAGTGCTCGGATACAGTCAAGTCCCGTGGCGATCAACCGACAGGACGTGCTCGACTCCGCGATCCGAGTCCTCGACACCGTCGGCCTACCGGACCTGACGATGCGCCGCGTGGCCTCCGATCTCGGCGTCGCCCCCGGTGCCCTGTACTGGCACATCCCCAACAAGCAGTCGCTGCTCGCTGCGATCGCCGACACCGTCCTCGCCGATCCCGCCCTCGCGGCGGCGGCGTCCAAGTCGCGCATGCGGTGGGATCGCCGCCTGGCCGGGTACGCGCACGCGCTGCGCGCCGTGCTGCGCAAGCACCGCGACGGTGCCGAGGTGGTGTCCGCCGCTCTCGCGTCCCGCCTCGGCAGCCGCGGCATCCACGACGCGATCGCCGCGATCGCGGCCGACGCAGGCGCCAAACCCGCCGACGCCCGCGCCGCCGCAGGGACCCTGGTGCACTTCGTGGTCGGCTTCACCTTCGAGGAGCAGACGAGGGAGCTGATGGACCGCGCCGGCGCCGCAGCCGGCGAGACCGACCAGGTGAGCACCGACCGCTCGTTCGCCGACGGTGTCGACCTCATCGTCGACGGCCTCCGCACCCGCCTGCCGGCATGAGCCCACCGGCCGCCCCTTCGGGCGCTTACCGACAGCACACCAACTCACCGAATGTCGCGACGCTCACCAAGGAGGCGCTCGTCGGTCAGCGTCCGAACCTTCGGTAGGCATCGGCACTTTCGGTAAGAGGCTGCACCGTCGGTAAGCGACAACCGAGCGAGTCGGCTGGAGGCGTCTCGCGGCTGAAGGGCTCGGCACTCACCCGCGCGGGCGAGCGATTGCCGGGGTTGGATCCATGCATCGGTCACATCAGATGCGACGCCCCACAGCCTCCCCGTATCGACGCACGCTCCCGGAAGGCGCTCCCGCGCCTGTTCATCCAAGCGCGGGAGGACATTTCGGTCGCGGGAAGCCAGGCAGGCGATGTACTACCAGCGCCGCTACCCGATCGCGTCGGCGGCGCGGTCGATGGCGTAGCCGTAACCGGCGATGCCGCAGCCCACGATGATGCCGCTGGCGATGGGCGAGATGAAGGAGTGGTGCCGCCACTCCTCCCGGGCGTGCACGTTGGTGATGTGCACCTCGAAGATCGGGACCTCGGGAATCACCAGCGCGTCACGCAGCGCACCGGAGGTGTGGGTCCAGGCACCGGCGTTGATCACGATCGCGTCGAAGACTCCGCGCGCGGCGTGGATCCAGTCGATCATCTCGCCCTCGTGATTGGACTGCCGACAGTCGACCTCGACGCCCCGACCGGCCGCCACCCGCTCACACAGCGCGACCACGTCGGCCAGCGTATCGGTGCCGTACACCTCGGGCTGGCGGATACCCAGCGTATTGAGGTTGGGACCGTTGAGCACGAGGATCTTCGAGGTCACGCGGCGAGCGTAACGCAGGGACTTCCGGTCCGGCACAGGTCCTGGGACTAGCATCGTCGCTCGTGCAGCAGCCGATGCGTCCCGCCGGAGACCCGGCCCCAGGCAGTCCGGCCCCGGCCGCTCCCACGCGCTCGGCGCGGCGGGCCCGGATCACCGCCGCGGTCACCGGCCTCCTGGGTCTGTTGTTCGCGATCCTCACACCACTGATGCCGGTGCACCAGACCACCGCCACCCTCAGCTGGCCGCAGCACGGCACGCTGCGCGGAGTCACGGCGCCGCTGGTCTCGTACGTGCCCGACAGTCTCGACGTCTCCATCCCCTGCGCCGCCGTCGACTCCCTCCCCGGCGGGGTCGGGGTGCTGGTGTCCACGGCCCCACCCGAGTCCACCGACACGCTCGGGCGCGCGCTACTGATCCAGGTGACCGGCGACGCCGGTGCACCACCCGACCGTCGCACCCTCGAGGTGGTCGTGCGGAACACCCCGCTGGTCTCCGCCACCGTCGCGCAGCTGCAGTCGCCCGGCTGCGGCGCCATCACCTTCTCCGGGACGGCCGACACCGTCCGCGGTGAGATCACCGGCCTGCGCGCAGCGGACGGCTCCGCGATCGTCGGCGAGAAGCACAACGGCTTCGACTACCGCCCGCAGGTGGTCGGGGTGTTCACGCAGCTCACCGGCCCCGTCACACCGGCGACCGCCATCCGGTTCACCGCGCACATCGACACCCGCTACACGACCACCCCCGCGCTCGCCCGGTGGTGCACGATCGTCGCGGCGATCGCGCTGATCCTGCTGAGCCTCGTCACCCTGCACCGCCTCGACGGCGACTGGGACGGCCGCCGCCACCGTCGGGTCTTCCCCCGGGGCTGGTGGCGCCCCACCCGCCTCGACTCCACCGTGATCGCGACGCTCGTGATCTGGCACTTCGTCGGCGCCAACACGTCCGACGACGGCTACATCCTGACGATCGCCCGCACGGCGTCGCACGCGGGCTACACGGCCAACTACTACCGCTGGTACGGCGCTCCCGAAACGCCGTTCGGGTGGTACTACGAGGCGTTCGCGTGGCTGGCCAAGCTCACGACGGCGAGCCCCTGGGTCCGGCTGCCCGCACTCGCGTGCGGCATCGCCACGTGGCTCATCATCAGCCGCGAGGTGGTCCCGCGCCTGGGCCGCGCAGCCCGCAGCCGGTACACGATGTGGGCCGCCGCCGGGGTGTTCCTCGTGTACTGGCTGGCCTACAACAACGGCCTGCGGCCCGAGCCGGTGATCGCGCTCGGCGCGCTGCTGACCTGGTGTTCCGTCGAGCGCGCGATCGCCACCGGCCGAGTGCTGCCGTACGCCGTCGCCTGCATAGTCGCAGGGTGGACTCTGGCGGCCGGGCCCACCGGCATCATGACCGTCGCCGCCCTGCTGGCCGGCTTCCGGCCGGTGCTGCGCCGCATCCTCGCTCGCGCCCGAGCCGCGGCCGACGGTGCCGGCCGGGTCGACGGTGCC
>NZ_BAABFR010000036.1:0-49367 GCF_039541155.1 Tsukamurella soli | reverse complement strand
CGCGGCGGATCGGCGCCGCGGCAGGATCCGCTCGAGGTCTGGGAGCAGGCGCCGCGGCACGGCCGCCAGTCCGCCGGCCGGCCCCGGCCGCGGGCTGCGTATCGGCCGGTTCGGAGTGTTCCCTGGGTATCGTTCCCAGTAACCGTCCAGGAAGCTGTCAGAGCAGCCGCAGCAGGGAAAGGAACACTGGTTGTCGTGAACGAACCGCAACCCCGCGTCCTGGTAGTGGACGACGAGAACAGCATCGTCGAGCTGCTGCAGGTCAGCCTCAAGTTCCAGGGGTTCGACGTCGCCACGGCCCTGGACGGGCCGGCTGCGATCGACCGGGCCCGTACGTTCAAACCAGACGTCATGATCCTCGACATCATGATGCCGGGGATGGACGGCCTCGGACTGCTCAAGCGTTTGCGGCAGGACGGCATCGAGGCGCCGGCCCTGTTCCTTACCGCGAAGGACTCGGTCGAGGACAAGGTCGCCGGCCTCACCCTCGGCGGTGACGACTACGTGACCAAGCCGTTCAGCCTCGAGGAGGTAGTGGCGCGGGTCAACGTTCTGCTGCGGCGCAGCGGTTTCGGCGCGTCCGAGCAGCGCACGCGGTTGACCTTCGCCGACATCGAGCTCGACGACGAGACCCACGAGGTGTGGAAGTCCGGCAAGCTCGTTCAGCTGTCGCCCACCGAGTTCACCCTGCTGCGTTACTTCATGGTCAACGCGGGGGTGGTGCTGTCGAAGCCCCGGATCCTGGACCACGTCTGGCACTACGACTTCGGTGGCGAGGTCAACGTCGTCGAGTCGTACGTCTCCTATCTGCGGCGCAAGGTCGACACCGGCGACAAGCGGCTGATCCACACTCTGCGCGGCGTCGGGTACGTCCTGCGGGAACCGCGGTAGCGCGTGCGGTCGAGCCGCAGTCCAGCAGGCTTTCGTCGGAACGGCATCCCGTTGTTACGCAACGGGGTGCCGCTCCGGTTCTCGCTCGTCGCCGTCATCGTCGGGTTGATGGCGTTGGGGCTGCTCGCCTCCGGCGCGGCGCTCACGACGTCCATGAAGGATCGCCTCATCGCCCGCGAGGACCAGAACCTCCGGCAGCAGGCCGATACCTGGGCGAAGCCGCGCGCCGTACAGCTCCCGTACGCCGCCCGCGGTGACAAGCGCCCACCCACCCGATACTTCGTCGTGACGTACCGATTCGACGGCACGCAGGTGCAACAGGGCGGCAACCCGGACTTCACCACGCGGCCGGATCTCAGCAAGGTCGGTGAGATCGGCTCCGAGGCCATCACCGTGCATTCGGCGAACAGCGGTGGACCCGACTGGCGGATCGTCGAGTCCCGGTCGCAGTACGGCTACGCCTACGTCGCGGTCACCCTCAGCGACGTCTACGACACGATGCGCCAGCTGGTGATCCTCGAGCTGCTGATCGGCGGCAGTGTGCTCGCGGTGGCCGGCGGCCTCGGCTACCTGGTGGTGCGCCGGTCGCTCGGGCCCCTCGTCGAGGTGGAGGCGACGGCCGAGCTGATCGCCGCGGGGGATCTCACCCGCCGCGTCCCGGCGAGCCCGCCCAACACCGAGGTCGGCAGCCTCGCCCAGTCGATCAACGCGATGCTGCATCAGGTGCAGGACTCGTTCGCGCGCGTCGAGGCGTCCGAGGAGCAGGCGCGGCGCGGTGAGGAGCGCATGCGCCGGTTCATCGGCGACGCCTCGCACGAACTGCGCACGCCACTCACCTCGATCCGCGGGTTCGCGGAGCTCTATCGTCAGGGGGCGAGCAGCGACGTCGGGTTCCTCATGAAGCACATCGAGTCCGAGGCACAGCGCATGGGGCTGCTGGTCGAGGATCTGCTGCTGCTTGCGAGGTTGGACGCGCGCCGGCCGCTCGAGCACCGCCCCGTCGACCTGCTCACCGTGGCGTCCGATGTGGTGCACGCTGCGCAGGCGCGCGAGCCCGAGCGCACCATCCACCTCGAGCTCGACGGTGACCCGACCGACCTCGAGCTGCCCGGCGACCAGGGTCGGATCACCCAGGTGGTCACGAACCTCGTGTCCAACGCGCTGCGGCACACGCCCCCCGAAGCGGTGACCACCGTACGGTTGCGGGCCGAGCCGGACTGCGTCGTCATCGAGGTCCGCGACACGGGGCCGGGTATGCGGCCCGAGGAGGCCGCGCGCGTCTTCGAGCGGTTCTATCGCACCGACGCGTCGCGGAGTCGCGGCAGCGGCGGCGCGGGTCTCGGCCTGTCGATCGTGCACGGCATCGTCGAGGCGCACAACGGCACCGTCACCGTCGAGACCGCGCCGGGCGAGGGCGCGGCATTCATCGTCCGCCTGCCACGCATCCTGCCGGCTGCGCGCGCCGACGGTGACGACGAGCCCGGTGACTACGACGACGATTCCGGTGACTACGACGGTGAGCCGGGGGAGTACGGCGGGGAGCCGGGGGACGACAGGGAGCCCGCGGACGCCGACGGCGGGCCCAGCGAGCGCGATGGCGCGGCCTGAGCGGGTCGCGCCGTGCGCCTGCCCGGTCGCGGGTCATGCCCTGTCGCCAGAGCCGTCCTAACGCAGGGCGGCGAGGATGCGCTTCTGGGCGTCGTCGAGCGACTCGGGGCTGGGGTTCTGCTCGGCCTTCGACAGGTCGAAGGTCTCCAGCGAGTGCGCCGGGAACACGTGCACGTGTAGGTGCGGGACCTCGAGTCCGGCGATCAGCAGGCCCACGCGCGGCGCGTCGAAGGCCTTCTTGATCGCGGTCCCGATCTTCTGGGCCACGTCGTTGATGTGCTGCCAGAGCTGGGGATCCACCGACTCCCAGTGATCCACCTCGGCGCGCGGCACGATCAGGACGTGGCCGGGCGCCACGGGGGCGATGGTGAGGAAGGCGACCACCGTGTCGTCCTGGTACACGAATCTGCCGGGCAGGTCGCCGTTGATGATTGCCGAGAAGACGGATGACATGGCCTCAGGCTAGTCGAGGCCGGTGGTGGCGCGCGGTGCTGCGGTCGGCTCCCGGCAACGCCCGTCGCGGGGCCACGGCGACGGTGCCGTCGGTCCGGCGCGCCTCCGGTCTCCACGGCGCCCGAGTGTGCGGATCATCGATCGTCTCCGGTGCAACAGAATCGCGGAACAGCGTGAATGCGGCCGGATGGGATGTCCGCACCCGCGCGGTAGGGTCTGCGTGTGCGAGTACTCGTCATCGGCTCCGGCGGCCGCGAACACGCCCTCCTCGACGCGCTCTCCCGCGACGACTCGGTCACCGAGTTGCACGCCGCACCGGGTAATCCGGGCACTGCCGCGATCGCGACCAATCACGCCGTCGATCAGGCGTCCGGCGACGCCGTGGCCGACCTCGCCGAGGAGCTCGGCGTGGATCTCGTGGTGATCGGTCCCGAGGTCCCGCTCGTGCTCGGCGTCGCGGACGTCGTGCGGGCCCGCGGCATCGCGGTGTTCGGGCCGTCGGCCGCGGCGGCGCGGATCGAGGGCTCGAAGGCCTTCGCCAAGGATGTGATGGCCACCGCGGGTGTGCGCACCGCGCACAGCGAGATCGTCGACAGCCCCGCGCAGATCGACGCCGCCCTCGACCGGTTCGGCCCCACCTGGGTGATCAAGGACGACGGGCTCGCCGCCGGCAAGGGGGTCGTGGTGACGGCCGATCGGGCCGAGGCCCGGGCGCACGCCGCAGAGCTGCTCGAGATCGGTCGGCCCGCGCTGTTCGAATCGTTCCTCGACGGACCGGAGGTGTCGCTGTTCTGCCTGGTCGACGGCACGACGGTGGTCCCGCTGTTGCCCGCGCAGGACCACAAGCGCGTCGGCGACGGCGACACCGGGCCCAACACCGGCGGCATGGGCGCGTACGCACCGCTGCCGTGGCTGGCGCCGGGTGCGGTCGACGAGATCGTCGACACCGTGGTCGGGCCGGTCGCGGAGGAGCTCGCACGGCGCGGCGCCCCGTTCAACGGCCTGCTGTACGCGGGGCTCGCCATGGGGGCGGACGGCCCCGCGGTGGTCGAGTTCAACTGTCGGTTCGGAGATCCCGAGACGCAGGCGGTCCTCGGGCTGCTCGACTCCCCGCTCGGCGAGGCGCTGCTCGCCACGGCGATCGGCCGCCTCGCCGACCTCCCGGCGCTGCGTTGGCGCGACGGCGCCGCCATCACCGTGGTGCTGGCGGCGGAGAACTACCCGGGAACGCCGCGCAAGGGCGACCCGATCACCGGCGCCGACGAGCCCGGTGTCTTCCACGCCGGGACGGCGATCGACGACCGCGGCCGGCTGGTCTCGGCAGGGGGGCGGGTGCTCAATGTGGTGGGCGTGGGCGGCGATCTCGCCGCCGCGCGAGCCGATGCCTACGCGAAGCTGGGGCGGATCAAACTGCCGGGCAGTCATTTCCGCACCGACATCGGTCACCAGGCGCTCTGACACCGCGGTCGGGGTTCGCCGCGACTTGCGCGAAAGCGCCCGCTCCAAGCCTGCACCTTTGGCACCATTGCCAGGGTGACAGCCGCGACCACACCTAAAGGGGAGCGCCGGCGCGCTGCGTTGGTCGCGGCGGCGGGCGAACTCCTCGTCGAGGGCGGATTCGATTGTGTCCGACATCGTTCCGTTGCGCAGCGAGCGCGAATCCCGCTTGCTGCCACGACGTACTACTTCGAGTCGCTGGGCGATCTGGTGACCAATGCCGTCACCTACGCGGGCGATCACGACGTGGCCGACGTCCGCGCCCGCGCCGACACCGTCAGCCGCCGTCGGCGTGGCGCGCAGGCGACGGCGGACATCCTCGCGACCGTCTTCTTCCCGGCGGACTCCGCCGACGGCATGCGAGAGGTGGTCTCCCGTTACGAGCGGCTCGTCGTCTCGACGCGCGAGCCACGGCTGCAGGCGGTGCAGGAGCGGCTGCGCGAGGAGCTGACCGCCCTGCACATCGAGGTACTCGAGCGGTCCGGCCGCGGCGTCGAGCGGCGGCGCGTGCAGCGCCTCATGGCGGTCGAGGACGGTGCCGCGCTCGCCGCGTTCACGCTGCCCGAGGGTGACCCACACCGCGCGGTCCGCGACGCGGTCGTCGACGTCATCGACAGCCTGGCGCCGCCGGGCTGATACTCCAAAATTGCGTGAAATACTGGAGTACGTGCAGCAGATCCCCGACGTCCTCGCCAACCGCTATGCCAGCCCCGACATGCGCCGCATGTGGTCGCCGGAGCACAAGATCGTGCTCGAGCGGCAGCTGTGGATCGCCGTGCTGAAGGCCCAGGCAGAGCTGGGCGTCGACGTGCCCGACGGTGCCGTGGCCGCATACGAGGCCGTCGTCGATCAGGTCGACCTCGAGTCGATCGCGGCCCGCGAGCGCGTCACGCGCCACGATGTGAAGGCGCGGATCGAGGAGTTCAACGCGCTCGCCGGTCACGAGCAGATCCACAAGGGCATGACCAGCCGCGACCTCACCGAGAACGTCGAGCAGTTGCAGATCCTGCGCTCGCTCGAGTATGTGCGCGGGCACGGCGTCACCGTCGCCGCCCGGATCGCCGAGCGGGCTGCACAGTACGCGGCGCTGGTGATGGCCGGCCGCTCGCACAACGTCGCCGCCCAGGCCACCACGCTGGGCAAGCGCTTCGCGTCGGCGGCCGACGAGGTGCTTCTCGCGCTGGGTCGCCTCGACGACCTGATCGCCCGGTACCCCCTGCGCGGCATCAAGGGCCCCATGGGTACGTCGCAGGACATGCTCGACCTGCTCGGCGGCGACTCGGCCAAGCTCGAGCAGCTCGAGCACAAGGTCGCCGAGCACCTCGGCTTCACGCGCACCCTGACGTCGGTGGGCCAGGTGTACCCGCGGTCGCTGGACCACGACGTGGTGGGCGCGCTGGTCCAGCTCGCCGCCGGGCCGTCGTCGCTGGCCACCACCATCCGGCTGATGGCGGGCCACGAACTGGTCACCGAGGGCTTCCAGCCGGGGCAGGTGGGCTCGTCCGCGATGCCGCACAAGATGAACACCCGCTCGTGCGAGCGGGTCAACGGCCTCGCTGTGGTCCTGCGCGGCTACGGCTCGATGGCCGCTGAGATGGCCGGTGCGCAGTGGAACGAGGGCGACGTCTTCTGTTCGGTGATCCGCCGGGTCGCGCTGCCCGACTCCTTCTTCGCGATCGACGGCCTCATCGAGACCTTCCTGACGGTCCTCGCCGAGTTCGGTGCGTACCCCGCCGTCATCGCCAACGAGCTCGACCGCTACCTGCCGTTCCTCGCCACGACCCGTGTGCTCATGGCGGCGGTGCGCGCGGGCGTCGGGCGTGAGACGGCGCACGAGGCGATCAAGGAGCACGCCGTCGCCGTCGCACTCGCGATGCGTGAGGAGGGGGCAGCGCCCGACCTGCTCGACCGGCTCGCGCGTGATCCGCGACTCGGCCTGAGCCGGGACCGGTTGGACGCGGCGCTCGCGGACCGGGCGGCGTTCACGGGTGCGGCGGCCGCGCAGGTCGCGGCCGTCGTGACGCAGGTGCAGGCGCTCGTCGAGCGCTTCCCGGATGCCGCCGCCTACACCCCGGCCCCGATCCTGTAGCGGCCCCTCGACTCGGCTCCGGCGGGCGGCTGGAGCTTCCCTACGACCCGAGAGCGGCATCCTAGTAGAGATAGTCATGTGTCCCAGTATTATTCGGCGATCTGGTGGTGCGGTCAGCTGCTCCAGGAGCCCGAGTCGAGCTCCTGAGTCGGCAGGTTCGGTCGCTGTCGTGCGTCACGTGCACGGCACCGCTGTCGGCGTGGAACCGCTGGGCGGCGCCGAAGTTGGAGAACTTGTGCCCCGACATGACGTACTCGTCGCGCATATGACCGCTCGGATCGAATCCGGAGCACCACCAACCGTTGGGATGGGGTGCAGCCGACGCTGCGGGTGCGACGACGGTGCCGAGCCGTCACGATCGGTGACCGGCGTCTGCCGGGCGGTCCCGCGGGGCCAGGTCTCGGTGCGCTATCGCTTCTTCCGGCCGCGCGGACTGCGGTGCAACGTTTGTCGGTCGCGATCGTGTGCCGTGCGATTAGGCTGGGTCGGTGCGACCCCAACTGAGCGAGTACCCGCCGATCTACTCCGGCAAGGTCCGCGAGCTGTATGCGATCGACGCCCAGCACATGCTGCTGGTCGCGAGCGACCGGATCAGCGCGTACGACCACATCCTCACCACACCGATCCCCGACAAGGGCCGCATCCTGACGGCGATGTCGGTGTTCTTCTTCGACGAGCTGCGGGTTCCCAACCACCTCGCGGGTGGGCCGGACGACGATCGGATCCCCGCCGAGGTGCTGGGGCGGGCGCTGGTGGTGAAGCGCCTCGAGATGGCGCCGGTGGAGTGCGTCGCGCGCGGCTACCTCGCCGGCTCGGGCCTCGCGGAGTACCGGGCGACGGGCACGGTGTGCGGCATCCCGCTGCCCGCCGGGCTGGTCGACGGTAGCCGGCTGCCGCAGCCGATCTTCACCCCTGCGACCAAGGCGGCCCTCGGCGAGCACGACGAGAACGTCTCGTACGAACAGATCGCCGCCACCGTCGGCGCCGGGTTGGCCGCCCGGCTGCGCGAGGCCACGCTGGACGTCTACTCGCGCGGGGCCGAGATCGCCGCTGCACGCGGAATCCTGCTGGCGGACACCAAGTTCGAGTTCGGTACCACCCCGAGTGGAGACCTGCTCCTCGCGGACGAGGTACTCACCCCCGACTCGTCGCGGTACTGGGACGCGGCCGACTACGAGCCGGGACGCACGCAGCCCAGTTTCGACAAGCAGATCGTGCGGAACTGGCTCACGGGCCCCGAGTCCGGCTGGGACCGGACATCCGACACGCCTCCGCCTCCGCTGCCCGCCGAGGTCGTCGACCGTACGCGCGCGCGGTACATCGAGGCATATGAGCGCGTCTCGGGTCTGTCGTTCGCCGACTGGCCGGGTGGGTCCGCGTGATGCCCGGCGAGACCGCCGCTTCGCCCGTGGCCGACCGGCGGCCGACGCCCCGGACCTACCACGGTGACACCGTCGTCGACGACTACGCGTGGTTGGCCGACACCGAGGACCCCGAGGTGCGGGCGTACCTGGAGGCGCAGAACGAGTACACCGCCGCCGCGACCGCCGGTCTGGAACCGCTGCGCGAGGCGGTGTTCGGTGAGATCAAGGCGCATACGCAGGAGACCGACATGTCGGTGCCCCTGCGGCGTGGCGGGTTCTGGTATTTCGCGCGCACCGTCGAGGGCAGCCAGTATCCGCTGCAGTGCCGTGCCCCGGTCCGTGATGCGCACGACTGGACCCCGCCGGAGGTCTCGGCGGAGAAGCTGCCCGGCGAGAGCGTGATGCTCGACCTCAACGCCGAGGCGGAGGGCCACGACTTCCTGTCCGTCGGGGCGGCCGCGGTGTCGCCCGACGGCCGGCTGCTGGCATACTCCGTCGATACCTCCGGAGACGAGCGGTTCACGCTGCGCATCAAGGACATCGAGACCGGGTCGCTGCTCGCCGACACCGTCGAGGGGGTGTTCTACGGCGTCACGTGGGCGCCCGACTCGCGGCATCTGTTCTACGTCACCGTCGACGATGCGTGGCGGCCTGATCGGGTGTGGCGCCACGAGATCGGCTCGGCGGCAGCCGATGTCGAGGTCTATCGCGAGGATGATCAGCGCTTCGGTGTGGGTGTGGGTCTCACCCGTAGCCGTCGCTACCTGGTGATCTCGGCGTCGTCGTCGCTCACCAGTGAGGCGAGGGTGCTCGACGCCGCCGATCCGACCGGCGAGTTCACGGTGGTGCGCCCGCGCGAGGAGGGCGTGGAGTACCACGTCGAGCACGCGGTGCTGAGCGGCGCCGGCAGCGGGGCGAGCGGGACGGATCGATCCGGCGAGGATTACTTCCTGTTCCTGCACAACAGGTCCGGGATCAACTTCGAGCTCGCCTCGGCCCCGGTAGAGACTCCCGACGCGTGGACCGTGCTGGTGCCGCACCGCGCAGACGTGCGCTTGACCGACGTCGAGGTGTTCGCGCGGCGCCTGGTGCTCGAATACCGGCGTGACGGGTTGCCTCGTCTCGCGTTCGCGGCCACGGACGTGCAACCCGAGTTCTCCGAGTGGGATCCGGGCGAGCAGTTGTCGACGGTGGCGCTGTCCGGCAACCCGGAGTGGGACGCGCCCCGGTTGCGGGTGGGCTACGAGTCGTATCTGACTCCGGCGACGATCCTCGACCTCGTCCCCGAGACCGGCGAGTCTGCCGTGCTGCGGCGCCAGCCCGTTCCCGAATACGACCCTGAGGGGTATGTGCAGGAACGGGTCTGGGTCACTGCCCGCGACGGGGAGCGCGTCCCGGTGTCGGTGGTGCGAGCTGTGGCCACCACCGGGGCGGCCCCGACCGTGTTGTACGGCTACGGCTCGTACGAGGTGTGCCTCGATCCCTGGTTCTCGGCCGCGCGACTGTCCCTGCTGGACAGGGGCGTCGTGTTCGCGGTCGCGCACGTCCGCGGCGGTGGTGAGCTGGGACGCCGCTGGTACGACGACGGCAAGATGCTGCGCAAGAACCACACATTCACCGACTTCGTCGACGTCGCAGCGGATCTCGTCGAGACGGGCCGTGCCTCGCCCGACCGGCTGGTGGCGATGGGTGGCAGCGCCGGCGGCCTGTTGGTGGGTGCGGCGATGAACCTCGCGCCGGAGCTGTTCTGCGGTGTGGTCGCTCAGGTGCCGTTCGTGGACCCGCTGACCTCGATCCTCGACCCGGACCTACCGCTCACCGTGGGGGAGTGGGAGGAGTGGGGGAATCCGCTCGCCGACGCCGAGGTCTACCGATACATGCGGGACTACTCGCCGTACGAGAACGTCACTGCGCGTCCGTATCCAGCGCTCCTGGTGACCACATCGCTGAACGACACCCGAGTCCTTCCCACCGAGCCGGCGAAGTGGGTGGCGAAGCTGCTGACACATACGACGTCGGGCAACCAGATCCTGCTCAAGACGGAGATGGCGGCAGGTCACGGCGGGGTCAGCGGCCGTTACTCGTCGTGGCGCGAGACCGCGTTCGAGTACGCCTGGATCCTGGACCGGCTCGGCCGCGCCTGAATCGACATGTGCACCCTTCCGTCGGCCGTGCACCCAACACGTGCACCGTTCCGTCGGCCCTCGGCTGGGCACGGCCTACATGTGCACCCTTCCGGTGACCCGCGGGCCGACGGAAGGGTGCACATGTTCAGTGGGGTGGTGGCCCGACGGAACTGCGCACATGTTCAAGGGCGGGTCGCGGTGTGCACCGTGCGGGCGGTCAGCAGATACACGTCCGGTCGGGTGTCGACGGTGCCGGGCCCCTCGCCGGTCAGTCGGCCGAGCGTCGCGCGGTCGTCGGCGTCGAGGTCGTCCGCCAGCGCCTCGGCGGCGCGCTCGAACTGACCGCGCACGAAGCCGCGGTACTCGGGGGCGAGGGGCGCGGGACGGTCGACCAGGAAGCTGCGGCTGCCGGCACCGGCGAGCCCCGCCGCGGACAGCATCGCCGGCCAGTCCTCGACGACGGTGGCGGCGTGCGGTAGTTCGGCACGCATCCGCGCGAACCAGATCGTGGTCGCGGCATCGATGCGGGATTCGATGCCCGGTCGGCCGAAGCCGATGTCCCGCGGCAGGAATCGTGTCGGCAGCCCGCCCTCGGCGACGGCGAGCACGCCACCGCGGCGAAGTCGCTTCGCGAGGGCGGCCACCGCCGCGGCCTGGTCGCCCACGTGGTGCAGCACGTGCGACGTCCAGATGAGGTCGGCCTCCGGCAGTTCGGCGAAGTCGCCCGGGAACTCGGCGACCCGGGTGGTGAGCCGCACGCCGATCCGGTCGGCGCGCTCGCCGGCCCGGCGCAGCAGCTCTGCCGAGCCGTCCACGGCGACCACCTCCGCATCCGGGAACCGTTGCGCCAGCACGCAGGCCGCGACGCCCGGACCCGCGCCGACGTCGAGGATCCGCCGGGGCGTGACCCGCGCGGCGATGTCCTGCGCCGCAGCCGTGACGAACGGCAGCAGCGCCTCGCCTTCGGTCGTGAGCCGGTCGGCCATGCTGTTCCAGTCGAGGTCCGTGTGCGCCATGCCTCGACGGTCCCAGCGGAGCCCGCGGGGCGCAACGATCCTTGCCGATCCGGCAAGCCGGTATTCACCGGCCGTCAGCGTGCGCACGCGCCCGGCTCCCGAATCGGCCGCTGCCGCACCGACGCAGCAGCCCCGGCCAGGGGCCGGGGCTGCCGGGTCGAGCGGTGTCTCAGTCGCGGTTTCGTCGCTCCTAGTGCACCATGACGGCGCGCTCCGCGGCGCCGGTGTCGGCGTCGTGGGTGCGCGGCAGGAAGAACGCGGGGATCAGGCAGACCGCCACCAGGATCGCGCCCACGATGTACGTGTGCCCGAATGCGTGGGCGGTGAACGGAAGTCCCTGGTCGAGCAGCTGATGGAACGTGTCCGGGGCCTGCATACCCGCGGCGCGGGTGGCCGGGCTGGAGTTGGCGCCGAACGCCTGTGCGCCGATGGCGACGGGCTCGGGAGAGTGCGGCACCGGCAGCTTCGGACCCGCGTTCTTCAGCTGGTTGGTGAAGATCACGGAGAAGACGGCCGTGCCGATCGACGCGGCGATCTGCTGGACGATATTGGTCAGCGTCGAGCCACGCGAGATCGAGTGCGGCTCGAGCGTACGGATCGCGGCGGACATCGTCGGCATCATCGTCATGCCCATGCCGAGGCCCTGCACGAACAGCGCGCCGCAGATGATCCAGTAGCTGGTGTCGGCGCCGAGCAGGGTGAACGGGACCAGACCGGCGGTGATCAGCACGAGGCCGGTCATCACGAATTTGCCCGGACCCATCTTGTCGGTGAGCGCGCCGGCGACCGGCATCGTGAACATCGCGCCCAGTCCCTGCGGCGCCACCAGCAGGCCCGCCATGAGCGTGGTCTCGCCGCGGACGCCGATGAAGTACTGCGAGTACAGGAGCATCGAGCCGAAGAACGCGATCGCGAAGCACGTGAAGGTGATCATTGCGACGGTCATGTTCCGGTTCTTGAACAGCCGCAGATCCAGCAAGGCGAGTTTGGCGCGCAGCGCCCAGAACACGAATCCCACGATCAGCACGGCGCCGAGGACTGCGGTGATCAGCACACGCGGCGTGAACATCGTGCCGTGCTCCTGCTGCGCCTCCGGGATCGACGAGATGCCGAACAGGAACAGTGCGAGGCCGGGCGAGAGCAGGAGGAACCCGACGATGTCGAACGACTGCGACTCGGACGTCTCGTCCTTGTCCAGCACGATGAAGGCATAGACGATGGCGATGATGCCGATCGGCAGGTTGATCAGGAAGATCCAGTGCCACGAGAAGGACTCGATCAGCCAGCCACCGAGAATCGGGCCGCCGATGGGGCCGAGCAACATCGGGATCCCCAGCACGGCCATCACGCGGCCGATCCGCTCCGGGCCCGCGGCGCGGGTCAGGATCATCATGCCCAGCGGCATCAGCATGCCGCCGCCGAGCCCCTGGATGACGCGATAGATGATCAGTTCGGTGATCGAGCCGGAGGTGGCGCACAGGACCGAGCCGAGGACGAACATCGCCGTCGACGCCATGTACAGGCGCTTGGTGCCGAACCGGTCGGCGGCCCAGCCGGTGACCGGGATGACCGCGGCCAGGGCGAGTGTGTAGCCGGTCATGGTCCAGGCGACGGTGGCCGGCGTGGCGCCCCACTGGGACTGGAAGGTGTTCTGCGCGACGCCGACGATGGTCATGTCGAGGATCGACATGATCGCGCCCAGCACCACGACGCCCGCCACTGTCAGGACGCGGCGGTCCAGACCCTGGTCGGCCGCGGCCGCCGGGGACTCGACTGTGTTGTCGGAGGTCATGAGGTCACTTTCGTTGCGGTGAACAGCGGGTTCTCGGGGAGGATCCCCAGTCCGAGGATCTCGGACAGGACGTCGTGCAGCCGAGTGCAGAGGTCCGCGGGCAGCTGCGACGCCAGTGACTGCACATCACGGTGCTTGTCGGCGATCGCTGCCGCAAGGGAACTTCGGCCGTCGTCGGTGACGGTCAGGTTCTTGATCCGGCGGTCGCGCACGTCTTCTCGGCGATCGACCAACCCCATCTGGACAAGCCTTTCCACGTTCCGACCGGTGGCGGCGACCGACAGGCCGAGCTGGTCGGCGAGCCGGTTGATCGCCACCGGGTGGTCGGCGGAGCTCAGCACCACCAGTACATGGAACTGCTGCACCGTGATCTCCGACGCGAGGACCGCACCCAACATCTGCTGGGTCGATCCGCACATGAGTCGGCCGACGAACTCCGCCAGGACCTCGGTGAGGCAGCGGGCAGCAGTTGCCGGCTCGTCATGCGGGATTGCTTGCACGCCGCAAATACTATCGTCTGTGCAACCTTTGCGCCAACGCGATAGATGTGGCATGCATCTCACTCATAGCCGGATCCCAGGTTCTTTGCGGAATGGCGCTGGGTGGGGCCACCGGCGCCACGGCGGGCATCGGCGGGACTACTGTCGGCGACATGACTTCTGCGCTCGATTCCATCCCGCTGACCACTCTCGACGGTCAGGCCGCATCCCTCGCCGACTACGCCGGGAACGCTGTCCTCGTCGTGAATGTCGCCAGCAAGTGCGGGCTCACGCCGCAGTACGCGGGCCTCGAGGCGCTCGCGACGCGGTACGCCGACCGCGGCCTGACGGTGCTGGGCGTCCCGTGCAACCAGTTCGCGGGCCAGGAGCCGGGTACCGCCGAGGAGATCGCCACCTTCTGCTCGACCACCTACGGTGTCACGTTCCCGCTGCTCGCCAAGACCGATGTCAACGGGGACGACCGGCATCTGCTCTACGCGGAGTTGACGACGGTGGCGGACGCCGCCGGCGAGGCGGGCGACATCCAGTGGAACTTCGAGAAGTTCCTCATCGCCCCCGACCACGAGGCCGTCACCCGCTTCCGTCCGCGCACCGAGCCCGAGTCCGACGAGGTCGTTTCGGCCATCGAGGCGACGCTTCCCCGGTAGCGCGTGCCGCGGTCGGGCGGTCGAACGATCGGGCGGTCCACCGGACCGGCGCGACGCGCGCTGCGGTGGGCGGACAGCCCGCCGCGTCGCTCTGTTCAGCGACTCGCAACCTTCGGTCCCCGACCTGTCCATCTCTGCGGCGCACACTGATTCACGTGGCTGGTCTGCTCTACGTCTCAGTATCCGGAATCTCGGACGCGACGCGCGCCGACGTCGCGGCGTTCGCCGCGTCGATGGAGAAGCGCTCCGTGCCGCTGTCTCTGCTGGTCGCTCCGCGGCTGAAGGGCAAGTACCGCCTGCTCGAGGATCCCGCCACCCAGGCGTTGCTGCGGGCGCGGCGCGAGTCGGGCGACCTGATCGTGTTGCACGGTTTCGACCAGGCGGCCACGAAGCGGCGCCGCGCCGAGTTCGCCACCATCGGCGAGCACGAGGCGCGGCTGCGTCTGACCGCGGCCGACCGTGTGCTGGAGGAGGTGGGGTTGCGAACCAGAACCTTCGCCGCGCCCCGCTGGAACGCGTCCCCGGGCGCCGTCGCGGCGCTCCCGTCCGCCGGCTTCCGGATGAACCTCGGCTACACGTCGATCGCCGACCTCGATCGCGGCATCGAGGTGAAGGCCCGGCTGCTCGGTATCGGTGACGGCTTCCTCTCCGAGCCGTGGTGGTGCCGGGCCCTCATAGCGACGGCGAACCGGGTGGCCCGACGGGGCGGCGTGGTACGGCTCGCGGTGGATGCGAAGCAACTCGCTGTGTCGACGCCGCGCCGGTCGATCATCGACGCGATCGACCTGGCGTTGCATCACGGCGCGGAGCCCGTCGGTTACCGGTGGCAGCCGCACCCGGCGCTCGGTGCGGCCTGATCCGCAGCTACCGCCGGGGAGATCGCCCGACTCGAGGACTTTTAACTTAGGCTTACCTACGTTACAGTCGGCTCATGGGTGAGCGCATCGAGCTGGGCGAGGTCCAGGAGACCCTCCTGATCCCCCTGTACGGCAGGGCGATCGACGCCGAGGCCGGCAGCAGCGTGCTGCGGGACACGAAGGCGATCGACCTGGTCGACGCGATCGACTACGAGTTCACGAAGTTCAAGGGACCGTCGTTGTCCGGCAGCGTGCTGCGCGCATCGATCTTCGACGGTTACGTGCGGGACTTCCTGTGCGAACATCCCGACGGCACCGTCGTCGACCTCGGCTGCGGACTCTCCACCCGGTTCGACCGCCTCGACAACGGCCGCGTGCGATGGTTCGACCTGGACGTGCCGGACACGATGGCGCTACGCAGGCGCTTCTTCGCCGACTCCGACCGGTACACCATGATCGCGGGCTCGCTGTTCGACACGGACTGGGGCCCGACGGTGGCGGAACGCCCGGGCCCGATCTTCCTGCTGAGCGAAGCGGTGCTGCTGTACTTCCCGGACGCGCAGGTGCGAGAGGTGCTGCGTCGCCTCGTGAAACAGTTCCCGGGCAGTCCGCTCGCCTTCGACACGGGCGGCAGGCTGATGATGGGCAGCCAGGACCGCAAACCGGTGTTCAAGGCGCTGCCCGCGCGGATGCAGTGGGTGTGCGACGACCCGCGGTCGCTCGAACCGCTCGGGCTCACGCTTCGCGAATGCAGGACGTTCGCACAGCCGCAGACCTCCGTCGCGCGCTCGTGGCCGGCCAGGTATCGGCTGCTGATGGGCCTGCTCGGGTGGGCCCCGCCCGTGCGGACGTACAAGCTCAACCTGTTCACCACCGCCGCCTAGCCGGCGAAGCCCGCCCGGCCGGTCAGCGCGGCGTGATCAGCCCGCCGTAGACCATATCGATCAGCTGGTCCGCCAGCTTGTCGTGGCGGAGTCGGCCGCGGGGTCGATACCAGCGCACCGTCGACCACACGGCGTCACGGATGAAGCGGTACACCGCGGTGCTGTCGAGCCCCTCGCGGAACTCGCCCGACGCGGAGCCGTCCTCGAACACCCCGAGCCAGATCTTGGTGATCTTCTCGCTGGTGCGCAGGACGAAGGAGAACTCGGGCTGGCGCCGGAACAGGCTGGTCTCGTTCTGGTACAGGGCCACCTCGTGAGGGTGGTCGTGGATCGTCTGGAAGGACGACCGGATCAGCCCCTCGAGTACCTCGGTCGGCGAGCCGCCGCTGTCGGCGATGTCGGTGGACTGCTGGAGCAGTCGCTCCATGAAGCCGCGCAGCACCTCCACCAGCATCGCCTCCTTGGAGGCGAAGTGGTGATACAGGCTGCCCGACAGCATTCCGGCGGCATCGGCGATGTCGCGCACGGTGGTCTGCGAATACCCCTGCGTGGCGAACAGTTCGGCGGCGATTCCGAGCAGTTCTCCCCGGCGGTCCTGGCCGGTGCCGCCGGACTCACGCCGGGGCCTCGTCGCGCTGCGCGGCGTCATCGGACACCTTTCCTTCCGGCAGTCGGCAGCGCCGCCTGCGCCACACCTCGGACCAACCTAACAGTTGTTTCACACGGCGTCCCGGTCAACTCCCCGGCCGGATCCGCGCGAGCGCGTCGAGGCGCGCGGCGGCCTGCGCAACGATCCGATCCACCAGCTCGCCACACGTGGGCAGGTCGTCGAGGACGCCCACGACTTGGCCGGACGCGAGCATCCCGGCGGACAGGTCACCGTCGACGAGGCCCGCCTTGAGCAGCATGGGCGTGTTCGCCGCCATCGCGGTCTGGGTGACGGTGCGTTCGCCGGAGCGGCTCATCTGCAACCCGTCGCGTAGTAGGTCGCGCCACGGGATCCGTTGGGAACGACGGAATTCGATCGCGTTCGCCACGCTGCGACGGAGCCGGTGCCCGAGGCGCTCGTCCTCGAGGTCCCGCAGGAAGTCGGTGCGCAGCAGGCGGTGCGGCATGCCGTCGGCCTTCGTGGTGACGACGGTGCCGTCCAGCCCGGCCTCGAGGTAGCGGCGCTTGATCTGCTCGGGCACGGTGCTCTCCGCGGTCAACAGGAAACGGGTGCCCATGCCGATCCCGGCGGCGCCGTACGCGAGCGCCGCGGCCAGGCCCCGTCCGTCGAAGTAGCCGCCCGCCGCGACGACGGGGATGTCCACCGCGTCGAGGACCTGCGGCAGCAGCAGCGACGTGGGCACGGGGCCGGTGTGTCCGCCGCCCTCGCCGCCCTGCACCATCACGATGTCGGCGCCCCAGGACGCGACCTTGCGGGCGTGCTTGGCGGCGCCCACCGACGGCATCACGACGATGCCGTGCTCCTTGAGCCGTCCGATCAGCTCCGGCTTGGGCGCGAGTGCGAACGAGGCGACGGTGACGCCGTGGTCGATCAGCAGGGAGACCCGGTCGTCGGCGTCGGTCGCGTCGGCCCGCAGGTTGACCCCGAAAGGCTTGTCGGTGCGCGACTTCACGGCCACGACGGCGCGTTCGAGTTCGGTGAGCGTCATCGTCGCCGATGCCAGCAGCCCGAGTGCCCCAGCCTCGGCGGTCGCCGACACCAGGCGTGCCCCGGCCACCCAGCCCATGCCGGTCTGGACGATGGGGTGGCGGACGCCCACCATCCGGGTCAGCGGCGTGGACAGCGGTGGTGACTCGGTCATGCAGTCCCTCCCCGGGTCTCAGACCTGCAGGTTCTTGCCGGTGGCGACGAACTCGTCGCGGTGGTCGTCGGAGACCCCCGCCAGGTTCAGCTCGAAGGTGAAGCCCTGCTCGAAGCGGTAGCTCCGATTGACATCGATCGGATCGATGCCGTTGAGCGACTCCTTGGCGGCGCGGATCACCCGCGGGTCCTTGGCCGCGATCTCGCGGGCGACGGTGAGGGCCGCCGAGTCGAGCTCGCCGCGCGGTACCACCTCGAACACCGAACCGTGCTGTGCCAGTTCGGCGGCCGTGATGCGTCGGCCGGTGTAGTACAGGGCACGTACCAGGTGATGCGGCACCAGCCGGGCGAGGTGGGTACCCACGCCGAGCGCGCCCCGGTCGATCTCGGGGACCGCGAGATACGCGTCGTCGCTGGCGAGCACGATATCGCTGTTGGCCACGAGCCCGATGCCGCCGCCCACGCAGAAGCCGTGGACGGCCGCGATCACCGGGACGGGACACTCGTAGACGGCCTTGAACGCCGCGTAGCAGCCGCGGTTGGCGCCCACCAGCGCGGCGAAGCCCTCCGTCTGCTGCATCTCCTTGATGTCGACCCCGGCGTTGAAGCCGCGACCCCCGGCACGCAGCACCACGACCCGGGCACCGTCGCGCGCGGCGCCCGTGACCGCTTCGGCGATCGCGAACCAGCCCGCGACCGGCAGGGCGTTGACGGGGGCGTAGTCGACGGTGATCACGGCGATCCGACCGTCGACGAGTTCGGTGGCGACGCTCATGATTCCTTCTCTCCCAGTGGGTCCGGATGCGAGGTGCCGAACGTGAGGTGGCCGCCCGATACCGCCGGGCCGCGCGCCGTGTGCACGTCGAAGGCCCCGGATTCCCACCCGCGCAGCGTGATCGGCTCACCCGGGAACACCACGCCGGTGAATCGAGCAGACACGCTGCGCAGGTCGGCCGGGTGCACGCCGCGCTGCTCGGCAGCGGCCAGTGTCGCGGTGGCGAGCGTCGCCAGCCCGTGCAGGATCGGGCGGGGCTGTCCGATCGCGGCTGCCGCGGCCGGGTCGATGTGGATGCGGTGCCGGTCGCCGAGCAGCCGATACAGCGCGGCCGCGTTGGCGGCGACGGGGACCTCGACCTCCCATGCGGGGGCCGAGCCGGGGGCGGGCGGGCGGGCAGGCCCGCGGGCGCCGCCGAACCCGCCCCGGCCGGGCGCGAAGATCGACCAGGTGGCCGTGAAGTACCTGCACTCGACCGTCACGTCGTAGACCGCGGCGGCGCCCTTGTCCCAGACCCCGTCGACGCGGGCCGTGAGGACCGCCTCGCCGTCGAGCGGCAATGGCGCGTGTACCTCCAGGCGCTGCGCCCCGTGCAACGCGGTGGCCGTGTCGAAGGCACCCGCGGCGCCGAGCGCGTCGGGTGCCCACTGTGCGAGCGTCAGGGCGAACTGGGGCAGCACCCGCAGCCCGTCCTCGTACACCAGCGCCAGCTGGTCCGCCCGGGCCCCGACAGCGAGCGCGAACAGGATCGCGTCCCGCGCCGTCCAGCGCACGGTCCGCTCGCCGAGTGCGACCCCGAGCCACGCCGACGGTGGCGCGCCCGGCCCGGGAAGTGCTGCGGCAGCGTTGGTCTCGACCTGCGAGCGGGCGCAGATCATGCGCCGTACACCGGCTCGGGTGCGACGGCCTGCGCGAGCAGCCCCCGCAGCTTCGCACCGGTCTCCGCGGCGTGCCAGCGGCGCCCTAGGTCCAGCCGCGGGCCGTGCCGCCAGCCCTCCTCGACGCACACGCAGCCACCCTCGACCTCGATCACCCGGCCGGTCACGTCGCCGGCGTCGACGCTCGCGAGCCACGCCACCACGGGTGACACGTTGCCGGGATGCATGGCGTCGAAACCGTCAGCGGGGGCGGCCATCCGCGCGGCGAAGGGGCCCTCGGTCATCCGCGTACGGGCAGCCGGCGCAATGGCGTTGACGGTGATCCCGTACCGCCCGAACTCGGCCGCCGCGACCACGGTGAGCGTGGCGATACCGGCCTTCGCGGCCGAGTATGCGGCCTGTCCGATGCTGCCCTGCAGGCCCGCGCCGGACGTGGTGTTGACGATCCGCGCCGCGCGCTGCCGGCCGGCCTTGGACTCGGCGCGCCAGTATTCGGACGCGTACCGCATGGTGGCGTAGTGCCCCTTCAGGTGCACGGTCACCACGGCGTCCCACTCGTCTTCGCCGGTGTTCACCAGCATCCGATCGCGCACGAAACCCGCGTTGTTGACCAGGATGTCGAGCCCGCCGAAGGTGTCGACCGCCGCGGCGATCGTCCGCCGCACCGCGGCCGGGTCCGTCACGTCGGCACCGTCGGCCACCGCCTCGCCGCCCGCCGCGTGGATCAGCTCGACGGTCTCGGCGGCCGGCCCGGCAGAGGTGCCCTCACCGCCGAGCGAGGTGCCGATGTCGTTGACGACCACCCGCGCGCCGTGGCGCGCGAGCTCGAGGGCGTGGGCGCGGCCCAGACCACCGCCGGCGCCGGTGACGACGGCGACGCGGCCGTCGAGGATTCCTGTCATGTGCGCCTCCTCCGGTTCAGATCCGCTCGATGATCGTCACGTTGGCGTTCCCGCCGCCCTCGCACATCACCTGCAGGCCGTAACGGCCGCCGCGGCGCTCGAGCTCGTGCAGCAGTGTGGCCATGAGCTTGGTGCCGGTGGCGCCGATCGGGTGGCCGAGCGCGATGCCGCCGCCGTTGACGTTGACCCGGTCGGGATCCGCGCCCAACTCTGTGATCCAGGCGAGGACGACGGAGGCGAACGCCTCGTTGACCTCGAACAGGTCGATCTCGTCGAGATTCAGGCCCGCGCGGCGCAGTGCGCGCTGGGTGGCCGGGATCGGCGCCGTCAGCATCCATACCGGGTCGTCGGCGTACACGCTCAGGTGGTGGATACGCGCCCGGGGGGTGAGTCCGTGCTCGGACACGGCACGCTCGGACGCGACCAGCAGCGCGCTCGCCGCGTCGGAGATCGGGGAGGAGACCGCGGCGGTGACGCGGCCGCCTTCGACGAGCGGGGCGAGCCTCGCCATCTTCGCCGGCGAGGTGTCGCGCCGCGGTCCCTCATCGACGCGGAAGTCGCCTACCGGCGTGATCTCGGCGTCGAAACGGCCCGCGTCGATCGCGTCGACCGCGCGACGATGACTGCGGAACGCGAACTCCTCCATGGCCTCCCGCGTGATGCTCCACTTCGTGGCGATCATCTCCGCAGATCGGAACTGGGAGACCTCGACGTCGCCGTAGCGCTCGCGCCACCCCGTGGACTCGGCGAACGGTGTGGTGTAGCCGTACTGCGCTCCCGCGAGCATGGCCGCCGAGATCGGGATGGCGGACATGTTCTGCACGCCGCCGGCGACGATCAGGTCGGCCGTGCCGGACATCACGCCCTGCGCCGCGAAATGGACGGCCTGCTGGGCGGATCCGCACTGCCGGTCGACGGTGACCCCGGGCACGTGCTGCGGCAGGCCCGCAGCGAGCCAGGCGGTGCGGGCGACGTTCCCGGCCTGGGGGCCGATGGTGTCGCAGCAGCCGAGGATCACGTCGTCGACGGCCGCGGGATCGACCCCCGTGCGCTCGACGAGCGCGCGGAGCGCGTGCGCACCCAGGTCGGCGGAGTGGACCCCGGCGAGGGCGCCGCCCCGTCGCCCCGTGGGGGTGCGGACCGCGTCGATGATGAATGCTTCTGCCATGTACTGCCTCTCAGGGATGTCGACTGCTCACGGAGACGACCTCGCCCGTCATGTAGGAGCTGTATCCGCTGGCCAGGAACACGATGACGTTGGCGATCTCCCACGGCTGTGCGGCGCGGCCGAACGCCTCGCGGCCCTCGAGTTCGGCCAGGAGCTCTGGGGTGGTGACCTTCGCGAGGAAGGGATGCGTCGCGAGGCTGGGTGACACGGCGTTCACGCGGATCCCATGCTCGGCGAGATCCATGGCGGCGCAACGGGTCAGGGCCATCACCCCGGCCTTGGCGGCGGCATAGTGGGCCTGCCCCTCCTGGGCGCGCCAGCCCACGACCGAGGCGTTGTTGACGATCACGCCCTGGGTCCCCGCGGACACCATCCGTCGGCCTGCCGCTCGCACGCAGTGGAACGTCCCGTCCAACGTCACGCGCAGTACCGCCGCCCACTGCTCATCGGTCATCTCGAGGATCGACGCCGTGCCGCCGAGGCCCGCGTTGTTGATCATCACGTCCACCCCGCCGAAGGGCTCGGCGGCATTGAGCAGCGATTCCACCTGGGCCGGGTCGGTCACGTCGCACCGGGCGGCTGCCACGCGGCCGGAACCGAAATCGGCGACCAGCATCGCCGCGGTCTCGGCCAACCGGCGCTCGTGGGTGTCGCTGATCACCACCGCCCGCGCTCCCTCCTCGAGGCAGCGGCGGGCGGTGGCGACCCCGATCCCGGCGCCGGCCGCGGCCGTCAGCACGACTACCTGTCCGGCGAGGAGGTCGTGCGGCGGAACGTAATCCGGCTCGGGAAGGGCGACGCGGGGCGCGGTCACGGGCGCGGCTCCTTGGGGAGGCCGAGTACGCGCTCGGCGATGATGTTGCGCTGGATCTCGTCCGAGCCGCCGTAGATGGTGTCGGCGCGACTGAACAGGAACAGGGCCTGCGCGGAGTCCAACCGGTAGTCGGCGGCCACCGTCAGACCCGGCGCGCCCCGCACGGCCATCGCGAGCTCGCCGAGGTCGCGGTGCCAACGCGACCACAGCAGCTTCGCCACCGAGACCTCGCGGCCGGAGGCCGTCTTGCGGGCCGAGCCGACCTCCTCTGCTGCGAGCGTGCGCATGGCGTGCGCGCGCATGACCTCGAGTCCCACGGTGGCGTCGGCGATCCGGTCGGCGAGCACCGGGTCGTCGTACGCGCCGTTCCTGCGCGCCTCGGCCTCGACGGCCGCCAGTTCGCGGGCGAAGCCGACCTGCTGGCCGATCGTCGACACGCCACGCTCGTAGCCGAGGGTGGCCATCGCGACCCGCCAGCCGTCGCCCGGTGCGCCCACCACCAGGTCGGCGGCGGTCCGCGCGCCGGTGAAGTAGACCTCGTTGAACTCGGAGGTCCCGGTGAGCTGCACGATCGGCCGTACCTCGATGCCGGGCTGATCCATCGGAACCAGCAGGTACGACAGCCCGGCGTGCCGGCGCGACCCGGGATCGGTGCGTACGACCGCGAAGCACCACTGCGCCTGCCGTGCCAGCGACGTCCAGATCTTCTGCCCGTCGATCACCCACTCGCCCCCGTCGAGCCGCGCGCGGGTGCGGATCCCGGCCAGGTCCGAGCCCGCGTCGGGCTCCGAGTAGCCCTGGCACCAGAGCTGCGTCACAGCCTTGATGTCGGGTAGGAACTGCGCCTGCTGCGCCGGGGTGCCGTGGTCGATGAGGGTGGGGCCCAGCAGCTCCTCGCCGAGGTGGTTGACGCGGGCCGGGGCGTCGGCGCGGGCGTACTCCTCATGGAAGATCACCTGCTGCGCGAGGGGTAGTCCCCTGCCGCCGTGCTCGGTGGGCCAGCCCAGGCAGGTCCAGCCCGCGGCGGCGAGGTGCCGGTTCCACTCGACGCGGTCGGCGAATGCCTCATGCTCGCGACCGGATCCGCCCATGCCTGCGAGCCGGGCGAAATCGCCCACCAGATTCTCGGCGAGCCACGTCCGCACCTCGTCGCGGAACTCGCCGTCCGCCGGTGATTCGGACAGGTCCATCACGCCTCCTGATCGGCCGACTGTGCTGCTCAACCGGCATCTCCGCTCACCCTATCAAGCCAATCGAATGCTTGGTAGAGTTCGGGTGCTTCGATGATTCCTAACGACTTTCACCCACCGGAGGTGAACATGACCGATACCGAGGCGGCGCCGGGCGGGGACTCGGCCGACGATGTGGTCCGCTACGAGGTGCGCGGCCCCGTCGCCGTGGTCACCCTCAACCGGCCGCGGTACGGCAACGCACAGAACTCGGCGATGACCTATGCCCTCGACCGCGCGTTCGTGGCCGCGGTCGACGACGACGAGGTGCGCGTGATCGTCCTGGCGGGGGCCGGGAAGCACTTCTGCGGCGGCCACGACATCGGGACGCCGGGGCGGGACATCGACGTCTCCTTCGAGCGGCGCGCGGTGATCCACTGGGACCACGTGGGCAAGCAGGGCGTGGCGTCGCGGTTCGCGCGCGAGTCCGAGGTGTACCTCGGGATGTGCCGACGGTGGCGGGAGATCCCCAAGCCGATGATCGCCATGGTGCAGGGCGCGTGCGTCGCGGGCGGGCTGATGCTCGCCTGGGCGTGCGACTTCATCGTCGCCTCCGACGATGCGTTCTTCTCGGATCCGGTGGTGCGCATGGGGATCCCGGGCGTGGAGTACTTCGCGCATCCGTGGGTGATGAACCCCCGCGCCGCGAAGGAGTTCCTCTACACGGGTGCCCGCTTCCCGGCCGAGCGGGCGCGCGAGCTCGGAATGGTCAACCGGGTCGTGCCGCGCGCGGAGCTGGCCGACACCGTCTTCGCCCTGGCGGGACAGATCGCCGAGATGCCACCGCTGGGCCTCGCGCTCACGAAGAAGGCCGTCAACCAGGCCGAGGACCTGCAGGGCATGCGCGCGGGGATGGACTCCGCGTTCGGCCTGCACCACGCGGCCCACGCCCACAACGCGGAGGTGGGGGTCGACTCGCTCGCCGGGCTCGACGCGCGGGCGATGGCGCAGGCGAACAAGCGGGCGGCGGGCGAGGACGGTGCGCGCTCGTGACCGGGGTCGCGGACACCGGATCGATGGTCGAGTTCACCGCGGCCGAGAACGCCTTTCGCGCCGAGGCCCGCGGCTGGCTGCGTGCGCACGTGCCGGGGCGGCTCCGGTCGATGGACACGCCCGACGGTGCGGCGGTGCACCGCGCGTGGGAGGCCACCCTCGCGGCCGATCGATGGTCGGTGGTCTCCTGGCCCGAGCGGTACGGCGGGCGCGGCGCGTCACTCGCCGAGTGGGTGATCTTCGAGGAGGAGTACTACCTCGCGGGCGCCCCCACGCGGATCTCGCAGAACGGGATCTCGCTGCTCGCCCCGATCATCTTCGCGCACGGCACCGACGAGCAGCGCGAGCGGTTGCTCCCCGCGATCGCCGACGGCAGCACGGTCTGGGCGCAGGCGTGGTCGGAGCCGGAGGCGGGCAGCGACCTCGCCGCGATCGGCAGCCGGGCGGTGCGCGCCGACGGTGGCTGGTGCCTGTCCGGCCAGAAGACGTGGAGCTCGCGGGCGCCGTTCGCGGATGCCGGATTCGGGCTGTTCCGCACCGGCCCGACCGCGCCGGACTCGGGCGCACTGAGCACCGCTGGGCGGCACCGCGGGCTCACCTACTTCCTGTTCCCGCTCGACGCGCCGGGTGTCACCGTGCGGCCGATCCGGCAGCTCGACGGTGACGCGGGTTTCGCCGAGATCTTCTTCGACGACGTCTTCGTGCCCGACGACGGCGTGCTGGGTGCGGTCGGCCAGGGCTGGTCGGTCGCGATGAGTACCGCCGGGAACGAACGGGGCCTGTCGCTCCGGTCGCCGGGCCGGTTCCTCGCCGCCGCGCAGCGGCTGCTCGGCCTGTGGCGCGAACGAGGGTGCGCTGCACCGGAACTGCGCGACCGAGTCGTGGACGCCTGGATCGCGGCGCACGCCTACCAGCTGTACACCTGGGGCACGGTCGACCACGTCGCGGGCGGCGGCAGCGTCGGGGCCGAGGGCAGCGTGAACAAGCTGTTCTGGTCGCAGCTCGACGTGGACCTGCACGAGACCGCGCTCGAGCTGCTCGGCGCGGAGCAGGAGCTGCGTGGTCCGCACGCCCCGGACGGCGGACGCTGGGTGGAGGATCACCTGTTCGCCGTCGCGGGACCGATCTACGCCGGCACCAACGAGATCCAGCGGAACATCGTGGCCGAGCGGTTGCTCGGACTGCCGCGGGGCGACCGGGGGCGGGCATGAGGTTCGGGATCACCGCGGAGCAGCGGGCCTTCGCGGAGGCGCTCGACGACCTGCTGACCGAGGCGGACGTGCCGGCGGTGGATCGCGCCGTCGCCGACGGGAAGGCCGACTCGGCGGTGGCGCTGTGGGCGCGGCTCGCCGACATGGGTGTGCCCGCGCTGCTGGTTCCGGAGGTCTACGGCGGGATCGGCGGCACCGCGGTCGATCTCGTGGTCGCCTTCGAGCGGCTCGGGTGCCACGGCGTCCCCGGCCCGTGGATCGAGACGGCGGCCCTGGCGGCGGTCGTGGCGACCGACGGCCGCCTGCTGTCTCGCATCGCGGACGGGAGCGCCCGGGTCAGCGTCGCCGCCCCGCCGTGGGCCCCGTATGCGCTCGACTGCGCGCTCGCGACGGACGTCTTCCTGCTGACCGCAACGGGTCTGGCGCCGGCGACGCCGGGGGAGCGCCTGTGGTCCGTCGATCCCACGCGGACGCCGTGGTCGGTGGTGGCGGCCGAGCCCGAGGCGCCAGTGGATCCGATCGTGCGAGGCCGCGGTCTGGATACCGCGGCGCTCGCGTGCGCGGCGATGCTGGTCGGCGCGGCCGACCAGATGCTCGCCGTCACCGTCGAATACGTCGGGCAGCGGCGGCAGTTCGGGCGCGTGATCGGGGAGTTCCAGGCGGTCAAGCACGCGCTCGCCGATGTGCGAGTCGCAGTGGACTTCGCGCGCCCCCTGGTCCACGGCGCCGCGCAGGCGCTTGCGGCCGGCGACCTGATCGCGCCGCGCGAGGTCTCGGCCGCCAAGGTCGCGGCCGCTACGGCCGCCGCCCGGGCCGCGACGGCCGGGCTGCAGGCCCACGGCGCGATCGGCTACACGCAGGAGGCGGACCTGAGCATCTGGTACCTGCGCACCCGCGCGCTGCTCGGAGCCTGGGGCACCGTCGGAGAGCACCGGGCCCGCGTGCTCGACTGTCTGACGGCGGTGTGACGATGGACTTCCGCCTCGACGACGAGCAGCTGGCACTGGCCGCGGCTGTGCGTGCGGCTGTGGAACGGCGTGCCCGGCAACGGGATATGCGCGACTTCCTGGGCGGCGGGTACGACGCCGAGCTGTGGGCGACGCTGTGCCGGCAGGTGGGCGTCGCCGCGCTCGCGGTTCCCGAGGCGTACGGCGGCGCCGGCGCGACCTCGTTCGAGACACACATCGTGCTCGAGCAGCTCGGCGCGTCGCTGACGCCGACGCCGCTGCTGGGCTCCGCGGTCGCGATCCGCGCCCTGCTGCTGGGCGCGCGTGACCGGGAACGGTCGCGACTGCTCCCCGGGCTGGCGGCCGGTGACACCGTCGGCGCCCTCGCGTGGGCCGACGGTGCCGGGCGGTGGCGCACCGACGTCGCCCCGCTGGTGGCGCGCCGGACGGGTGAGACGTGGCGCCTGGCCGGCGTATCCACTCTGGTCGTCGACGGTGGCCGTGCGGGCGTCCTGCTCGCGGTGGGCCAGACGGATGCGGGCCCGGTGCTGTTCGAGGTGACCGGGAGTGCCCGGGTGACCCGGACGCCGGCGCTCGACCCCACGCTGGACCTGGCCGCGGTCGCGTTCGACGGCACGGAGGCGGTCCCACTCGGCAGCGGGCTGGGGCTCGAGGCGCTACTCGCGGAGGCTGCGTGTGCGGTGACGGCGCTGCAGGTGGGCGGCGCGCAGGCCGCCCTCGACCGGACGGTGCGGTACCTCGGGCAGCGGCATCAGTTCGGACGCCCGATCGGCTCGTTCCAGGCGCTCAAGCACCGTGCGGCGGACATGCTGGTGGACGTCGAGACGGCGCGCTCGATCTCCTGGTGGGCCGCATGGGCGGTCGCGCACCGGGAGCCCGGGTACATCCGGCGGGCCTCGGTCGCGAAGGCCTGGTGCTCCGATGCGTTCGCGAAGGTCGCGGCCGAGACGATCCAGCTGCACGGCGGGGTCGGCATCACCTGGGAGCACGACGCGCACCTGTACTTCAAGCGCGCCCACGCCACGGCGCAGCTGTTCGGGGACGCGCGACGGCACCGGGGACGGGTGCGGGCCGGGCACGCGACAGAAACCTTCATGCAAGCTTGATTTTATGATAGGCTTCCGCTGATTTCATCTCATGTAGCGCGTCTACCAGCGTCGGTCGGCGGGGAAGCTGCACGAGCAGTCTTAGAGCGTCCGCGCGTCAGGGCAGAAAGGGGGCCGACGGTGGCTCTCATGAACATCACTCGGCGACCGCTGACCCAGATGGGTCGGATGCACGGACGACCGTTTCCTGGACAGGCCGAGTACGAGCAGGTCCTGCTGGACCTGTCGGAGGCGTCGGTGCGTCGGAACTTCGACCCGTACCTCGATATCGACTGGGACTCGAAGGACCTCGAGATCACCCCGGACGACGAGCGGTGGATCTGCGATCCGCACACCGATCCGATCGGCCGGCACCCCTGGTACCAGGCACAGCCCGTGGCGAAGCAGATCGAGATGGGCATGTGGCGTCAGGCCAACGTCGCCAAGGTCGGGCTGCAGTTCGAATCGATGTTGATCCGCGGCATCATGCAGTACACCGCCGCACTGCCCAACGGGTCGCCGGAGTTCCGCTACGCCACGCACGAGGCGAAGGAGGAGTGCCAGCACACGCTGATGTTCCAGGAGTTCGTCAACCGTGTCGGGGTGGACGTCCCGGGCGGCAACCTGTTCCTGCGCCGGATCTCGCCGATCGTGCCGCTGTTCGCGACCATGACGCCGCTGTTCTTCTACATGATGGTGCTCGGCGGCGAGGAGCCGATCGACCACCTGCAGAAGCAGTTCCTGCGCACCTCGTCCGTGCAGCATCCGGCGATGACCGCCATCATGCAGATCCATGTCGCAGAGGAGGCCCGGCACATCGGGTTCGCGCACCAGCTGCTCGAGCACCGGGTTCCCATGCGCGGTCGCCTGCCGCGGCTCGTGCTCTCGCTGATGCTGCCGATCACCATGCGTGTCATGGTGACCATGATCATGATGCCGCCCAAGCAGTTCTGGGACCGCTTCGAGATCCCGCGCGAGGTCAAGAAGGAGATCTTCTGGCACTCGCCGGAGTCGCAGGCGACGAAGCGCGACGTGTTCGGTGACGTACGGATGATGGCCCAGCGGTCGGGTCTGATGAACCCGCTGTCCCGGTTCATGTGGCGGCTGTGCGGGATCGACGGGCGCGTCTCCCGTTTCCGCAGCGAGCCCGCGTACGCGGCGCAGTAGTCCATCGCACCGACCTTCCCACGATCGCCCCGAACCAAACGATTGATTGGTAGCGTGGTCGTGCGGAAGGAGCGCGATGGCGATCACGATCGACCTGGTCGGCCGCGTGGTGCTGGTGACCGGCGGGCGCGGTGGGGTGGGCGGTGGGATAGTCCAGGCGTTCCGTGCCGCCGGTGCAGAGGTCGAGACCGCCGGGCGCAGTGCGTCGGAGCCGGGTGACGACGGTGCCCGGCACGGCGCCGTGCACTACTCGGTGGTCGATGTGCGCGAGCCGGATTCGGTCGGCGCGTGGATCGCCGACGTGCTCGCCCGGCGCGGCCGGATCGACGTCGTCGTCAACAACGCGGGCGGGGGCCCGTACGCAGACTTCGCCGCCGCCTCACCCCGGCTGTACGAGCGGGTGACCGCGTTGAACTTCCTGGGGCCCGCCTACGTCGCCCACGCGGCGCACGCCGCGCTCGACGATGCGTGCGGCGTACTGCTCAATATCACGTCGATCTCCGCGCGCCGGTCGAGCCCCGGCACTGCCGTCTACGGCGCCGCGAAGGCCGCGCTGGAGAGTCTGACCACCTCGCTGGCGGTCGAGTGGGCGCCGCGGATCCGGGTGAACGCCGTCAGCGCCGGCCTCGTCGCCACGCCGGGTGCCGTGGGGCACTACGGCGACGCGGAGCAGACCGCCCGGGTGGCCGCGACCATCCCGCGCGGCGTCTTCGCGTCCCCGCGCGAGATCGGTGACGCCTGTGTGCTTCTCGCATCGCCGTTCGCCTCGCACATCACGGGGGCGGTGCTGGCCGTCGACGGGGGAGGGGAATGGCCGGCGTTCCTGGCGCACACTCCGAACGCGCGGACAGACGGCGGGTCTCGCGGGGCCTAGCGTGACCCGCCGTCCGGCCCCGCGGATCCGGAGCGTGCGCCGATCCGGCGCCGTGGTGTCAGGCAGGGCTGAGGTCGCGCTTGAGGATCTTTCCCGTAGCGGTGCGGGGGAACTGCTCTACCGCCGAGAAGCTCCGCGGCACTTTGAAGTTCGCCAAGCGATCGCGACAGAAGGCGGTGAGCGCGGCCTCGTCCAAGCGTGCACCAGGCCGGAGCACCACATAGGCGTGCGCCACCTCGCCCAACCGCTCGTCCGGCACACCCACCACCGCGGACTCGATCACGTCGACATGTTCACTGAGGGTGTTCTCGACCTCGGCGGGGTACACGTTGAAGCCGCCGACCGTGAACATGTCCTTCAGCCGGTCCGTGATCTTCAGGCCGCCGTACGAGTCCAGGTGCCCCACGTCGCCGGTGTGCAGCCAGCCGCCCGCGTCGATGGCCGCACGCGTGGCGTCCTCGTCGTCGAGGTAGCCGAGCATGACGCTCGGGCCGCGCAGCAGCACCTCGCCGTCGGTCCCGGGCGAGACCTCCGCGCCGGACGGGTCGACGATGCGGGCCTCGAGCCCGGGAACGACCTGGCCCGTCGACGAGAGGATCCCCGCCATCGGGGTGCCGGGCCGTGTCATGGTCACGACCATGCACTCGGTGAGGCCGTATGCCTGTGCCACCCGGTCGAATCCGAGTTCGTCGCGCATCCGCTGGAACAGATTGTCCGGCACCGTCGCCGCCCCGCAGGTCGCGAACCGCAGTGAACCCAGGTCGAACTCGGCTCGGCGGGGCTCGTTCAGCAGCGTGATGAAGATCGTGGGGGCTCCGGGTAGCACCGAGATCCGTTCGCGCTGGATCTGTTCCAGCAGGCCCGGCGGGTCGAACGTGAGCACCGGGTGGATGGATGTGCCCGCGGTGAGCGCCGCGATGATCCCCGCCTTGTAGCCGAAGCCGTGGAAGAACGGGCTGACGATCCCGTATCGGTCGTCGGGGGTCAGCTCCGCACCCTCCGCCCAGGTCCGACCGATGCCCACGGTCTGTCGGTGCGAGCACATCACCCCCTTGGGACGGCCCGTGGTGCCCGATGTGTACAGCACATCGCACAGCGTGTCGGGGGTGACGGCGGCGATGGCCGCGCTGAGCATCGGTGCGGCGACTGCATCTGCGCGGCTGAGGAATTCGCTCCACGCGACGGTGCCCTCGCCGCCCGCACCGAGATCGATGACGGTCTCCAGCCCCGGGATCGGCCCCCCGGCGGCCTCCTGCAGCATCCGCAGGTAATCGGTGTCGAGGAAGCCGTTGCACAGCACCAGAGCCCGGGCGCCGGACCGCGCGATCACATCGCGTGCCTCGAAGCCGCGGTAGCGCGTGTTGAGCGGCACGACGGCGGCGCCGATCAGCTGGGCGCCGAGCAGGGCGAGCACGAACTCGTACCGGTTCGGGGCCCACAGCGCCACCCGATCGCCCTGTCGGACACCGGATGCCAGGTATGCCGCCGCGGCTCGGCGGGCGCCACCGGCGAGGTCGACATACGTGAGCCGGACGTCACCGTCGACCACCGCGAGGCGGTCGCCGAACCTGACCGCACCGTCGGCGATCAGGGCCGGGATGGTCTGCGGAACGGCACCGGTCATCCCCGTACCTCGCGGTCGCGCAGCCCGCTCGGATCGATCACCGTGCGGATCAGCTCGAGCTCGCGCTCGTCGGGCCGGCGGGTCGTGCTCGCGCTCGACACGTCGATGTCGAATCCCGTTGCTTCGGAGACCTGCTCGGGCGTCACACCGGGGTGGATCGAGCGCACCCGAAGCCGACCGGCACCGTCGTAGTCGAGCACCGCCAGGTCCGTGATCACCACGCCGAGGTGGTGGAACCGAAGCGCCGGGCCGGCCGCGGCGGCACGGTCGTTGCCGACCCCGGACACCACGTCCACCGATTCGACGAACACCCGCCGGGAATGCCGTGGGACCCAGTAGTCGGTGCGGTGGTTGGCGGTGTTCCCCGGCGCACCGCGTACCCCGATCAGCTGCCGGTCGGGCTTGCGCCAATCGCCGATGGCCGAGATGTTCTGGTTGCCGTACCGGTCGATCTGGCTGGCCCCCATCATGGAATGCCTTCGGCCGCAGCTGAGGATGTCGAAGACGGCGCGGAACGGGACCCATCCCTCGATGACACCGCCCGCGTCGGCGGCGCCGCCGAGCGGGGGCGGCTCCGCCATCAGGAAGCACGTGCCGTCGGTGAGCACGAGGTCGGGGTTGTGGGTCAGGCGGGCCAACCGGGCTCCGATGGTGGGGACGGTGCCGACGGCGTGCGCGAGGACCTCGCCCGAATCGCGCCAGGCGTCGCTGCACGCGGCCGCACACACCTCGGCACGGGTCACTGCCGCCTGGATGTCGTTCATGCCCTGCCTCCCGGCGTCGTGGCGCCCGTCGGCGCATCGCGGAAGGCCGCGACCGCTGCCTGGTACGCCGCCTCGTCGCCGGACAGATAGGTGTCGCTGAACCCGGCCCACGCCTGCTCGTCGGCCGCCGCCTGCACGTAGTGCTTCTGGAATGCCTCGTCGCGCGGATAGTCGGGCTCGCAGCCGGTGAAGTGGGCGCCGTTCGGAGTCTCGACCACCCCGGTGGTGAACAACCGGCTGATCAGCAGCGTGTGGTGGGTGGCGCCCGTGGTGAGCTCGGCGGTGGGGACGATCCGCTCGGCCGACATGTACGTCTCGTCGGCCGCCATGGCCAGCAGGTCGTCGAAGTACGGGTCCGGACCGAGATACTGCCCGTTGCCCACCTCGTCGGCGCGGTTGACGTGGATCAGCGCGGCGTCGAGGCGGATTCCGGGAACGGCGACGTACTCGTCGTCGTCGTAGGGGGAGCGGATCGTCTTCAGGCCCGGGTTCATCCGCAGCACGTCGCTGGCCATGCCGGCCCGGGTGGGCATGAACGACAACCGGTTCGCGCCCGCGCGCAGCGCCGCCACGAACATGCCCTCGTCGTACTCGTTGGTCTCGATGCGCCCGGCCTCGCGGGCCGCACGGAAGTGGGGGTCGAGTGGGATGCTGTCGAGCGAGACGAATCCGTAGATCAGCCGCCGGACCCTCCCGGCCGCGCACAGCAGGCCCACGTCCGGTCCGCCGAACGTCACCACCGTGAGGTCCGTGATGTCGCTGCGGAGGAGCTCCCGGACCAGCGCCATCGGTTTGCGGCGCGATCCCCACCCGCCGATCCCGAGCGTCATCCCCGACCGCAGGCGCTCGGGCAGTCGGTCGAGCGGCATCGTCTTCCGGCCCATGTGCCAACCTCCGTGTAGACCTAACGCTTGATTGGTACGGTAGCAGTGCGCGGCCGTCGCCGACAGAGTTGGACGGCACCCGGCGACGGGAGTGCGGGACGCACGACGGACGGCGCGACGGATCAGGCCGGGCCGAGCGTCGGTACTGCGGGATCCCGCGATGTGGGAGCTCTCCGGGTGGTATCCGCTCTCACCGGCGGATCGACGGAAGGGTGCTCAGGTCAGCTCGACGGCCACTTCGTCCGGGAACGGCAGGAACTCCGTGGCGGGGTCCGCCATCTCCTGCAGCCGGCTCATGTAGATACCGGTGCCGAAGCCGGAGAGCAGCGCGTCGTGGATCGGCACCACCAGACGCGGCTTGACGGCACGCAGGTAGTCGATCGTCTCCGAGATCTTGGCCCATGGTGCGTTGACCGGCAGTGCCAGCACGTCCACGGGGACGTCCGGCACGAACAGTGCGTCGCCCGGATGCATGAACCGGGCCGGGTTCGAGTCGTTGCCGAGCAGGAACGACGTGTTGTCGATCTGCGGAATGTCGGGGTGGATCACCGCGTGCCGGCCGCCGGTGGCGCGGGCGGTGACCGCCCCTACGGTGAACACGTCCCCCGGCGCGGCGGCCTGCCACCCCTCGCCGAGCTGCGCCGCGGTGGTCGGGTCGGCCAGCAGTGTGGCACCCGGGTTCGCGTCCACGAGCGCCGGCAGCCGAGCCATATCGATATGGTCGGGGTGCTGGTGGGTGACGACGATGGCGTCCAGCCCGGTGACGCCCTCGAAGCCGTGCGAGAAGTTGCCGGGGTCGAACAGGATCGTGGTGCCCGCGAACTCCACCAGCACGCACGAATGATGGAAGTGGGTGACTCGCATGGCGCCAGTATGCGCCGGTAAACTCGCCCCTGCGGTGATACTCCGCGGGCCCGCCATCAGGGTGAGCCCGCTGACGCCCGGAGAGGGGCTGTAAGTGGCGCGGATCGTGGTTGACGTCATGCCCAAGGCGGAGATTCTGGACCCCCAGGGGCAGGCGATCGTGGGTGCGCTGGGGCGCCTCGGTTTCGCGGGTGTGAGCGATGTCCGGCAGGGCAAGCGGTTCGAGCTCGAGGTAGACGACACGCTCGACGACGACGCGCTGCACAAGATCGCCGAGGAGCTGCTCGCCAACACGGTGATCGAGGAGTTCTCGGTGAGCCGGGTGGCGCAGTGACCAGGATCGGCGTCATCACCTTCCCCGGGACGCTCGACGACGTCGATGCCGCCCGGGCCGCCAAGCTCGCCGGCGCCGAACCGGTTTCGCTGTGGCACAAGGACGCCGACCTCAAGGGTGTCGATGCGGTCGTGGTGCCGGGCGGGTTCTCGTACGGCGACTATCTGCGGGCCGGGGCGATCGCATCGTTCGCGCCGGTGATGCGCGAGGTGATCGACGCCGCCCGGAAGGGCATGCCGGTGCTGGGTATCTGTAACGGCTTCCAGATCCTGTGCGAGGCGGGCCTGCTGCCCGGTGCGCTGGTGCGCAACGAGGGACTGCACTTCATCTGCCGCGACCAGTGGCTGCGCGTCGAGTCCACGAACACCGCATGGACCTCTCGGTTCGAGCCCGGAGCCGAGATCCTGGTGCCGCTCAAGTCGGGCGAGGGCCGGTACGTCGCGGACGAGGCCGTGCTGGACGAGCTCGAGGGGGAGGGCCGGGTCGCGTTCCGCTATGTGGGCGACAACCCCAACGGGGCGATGCGCTCGATCGCCGGCGTCGCGTCGGCCGACGGCCGCGTGGTCGGCCTGATGCCGCACCCGGAGCACGCGACCGAGGCGCTCACGGGGCCGTCCGACGACGGCCTCGGCCTGTTCTACTCCGTGCTCGACGCGGTCCTGGCGGCATGATGGCGGCGACGGTGACGCCGGGCCGGTACCCCGAGGCGGAGGCGCTGTGCGCCTTCATCGACCGGTCGCCGTCGCCGTTCCACGTGTGCCAGACGGTGGCCCGGATGCTCGAGGACGCCGGCTTCTCGCCGCTGGCCGAGGTCGATGCCTGGCCGGGGCCGGGTCGCTACTTCGTGGTCCGGGGCGGCTCGATCATCGCCTTCGACTCGTCGGGCTTCGACCACGGGGAGCTGCCCGCGTTCCGCATCGTCGGCGGGCACACCGACAGCCCCAACCTCCGGGTCAAGCAGAACCACGACCGCGAGTCCGCGGGGCTGGCGCAGGTCCGGCTCGAGCCCTACGGCGGTGCCTGGCTGCACTCGTGGCTCGACCGCGACCTGGGCGTGTCCGGCCGGATCGCCGTGCGGCAGGGCGACCAGGTGGTGCACACGCTGGTGCGGATCGACGAGCCGCTGCTGCGGGTACCGCAGCTGGCCATCCACCTGTCGGAGAATCGCAGAGGCGTCGAGCTCGACCCGCAACGGCACCTCGACGCCGTCTGGGGCGCGAGCGATCCGGGGCGCTTCCTGGAGCGCATCGCCGTCGCCGAGGGCTATCACGTCGACGACGTCCTCGGCTTCGAGCTGATGGTGCACGATCTCGCGCCGAGTCGGGTGATGGGCGTCGACGGTGACCTCGTGTCGGCGCCGCGGCTCGACAACCAGTGCACCTGCTTCGCCGGGACCCGCGCACTGATCGAGGCCGCCGACCGGAACGCCGGCGTGCTGCCCGTGTTGGCGCTGTTCGACCACGAGGAGGTCGGCTCGTCGTCCGATCGGGGCGCCGGATCCGATCTCCTGATCACCGTGCTCGAGCGGATCGCGCTGACCCACGGTCTGGGTCGCGAGGACTTCCTGCGTGCCCTCGCGCTGTCGGACGTGGCGTCGGGGGACATGGCGCACGCGACGCATCCCAACTACCCCGAGCGGCACGAGCCCGGCCATCAGATCGCCGTCGGCGGCGGCCCGGTGCTCAAGGTCAACCAGAACCTGCGCTACGCGTCGGACGCCGACGGGGAGGCGCTGTTCGTCCTCGCCGCCGAGCAGGCGGGCGTGCCGCTGCAGCGATACGTGCACCGCGCGGACCTGCCCTGCGGCTCGACGATCGGCCCGATCACCGCGACACGTACGGGCCTGACCACCGTCGACGTCGGGGCGCCGCAGCTGGCGATGCACAGTGCCCGGGAGCTGATGGGGGCGGCGGATGTGGGCTACTACGCCGCCGCGCTCACCGCGTTCCTGGCCCCGGCCTGAACACCGCCGAGCGCCCCGGATGAGCGACATCCGGGCGAGCGTTATGCCGTGAAGTCGAGCAGCACCTTGCCGGACGCCTCGGAGTCCTTGGCGGTCGTGAAGGCGTCCAGTGCGTCGGCGGCGGGCACGACGTGGGTCACGACACCGTCGACCTTCAGGGAGCCGTCGGCGAGGGCGGCGAGTACATCGTCGATCTCGCCGTTGAACCGGAACGATCCGCGTAGGTCGAGCTCGCGCGTGATCGCCTGCGCCAGCGGCGCATCCACGTCGCCGTTGCGCTGCAGACCGAGCAGCACCACGACGCCGCCGCGCACCGCCGCGTCGACGGCGGCGTGCAGCCCGGGGACGGTGCCGGACGACTCGATCACCACGTCGGCCGCCAGCTCGGCGATGTCCTGCGACGCCCGTGCGTCGAGGACCCGGGCTGCGCCCAATGCCGATGCGCGCGAACGGGGTCCGTCCGCGATGTCGGTCGCGATCACCTCGGACGCACCGTGGTGCAGTGCCACCGCGACCACCAGCAGCCCGATCGGTCCGGCGCCGATCACCACGACTCGCTTGCCGCGGACGTCACCGGCACGCTCGACGCCGTGCCACGCGACCGCGGCCGGTTCGGCGAGCGCCGCACCGAGCAGTGACAGTCCCGCGGGGAGCGGCCGCAGCATCCGGCCGGGCAGCGCGACGCGACGCGCGAATGCGCCCTCGCAGTGCGGGAAGTGCGCGGCCGAGCCGAGGTAGGTCGCGCCGGGGGCGAGATTCGGGCGGTCGGCCGGCCACACGACACCGTCGACGTCGTGCGGCGTGCCCGGGTGCACGGCGACCGACGTACCCACAGTGGGCCCGGAACCGTCTGCTGCAGCGGTCAGTACGGTGCCGACGACCTCGTGCCCGAGCACCATCGGCGCCCGCAGGATGGAGGCGCCGGCGGCGCCGTGCAGCCAGTAGTGCAGGTCCGACCCGCACACCCCGCCGTACGCGATCTCGACGACCGCCTCGTCGGCGGCCGGCACCGGCTCCGGCGTGGGATCGACCCGCAGGTCGCCGGTGGCGTGCGCGACGATGGCGATGTTCTCACTCAAGACGGTTCTCCCTCAGAGGTTCTGGTGTGCCTGTCAGACGACAGCGGTCATGCCGCCGTCGACGTACAGGATCTGTCCGTTGACGAATGCCGACGCCTCGGAGGCCAGGAAGACCAGCGGGCCGACGAGGTCTCCGACGTCGCCCCACCGGCCGGCCGGCGTGCGCCCGGCCACCCACGCCGAGAACTCCGCGTCGTCCACGAGGGCCTTGGTCAGCTCGGTCGCGAAATAGCCTGGGGCGAGGGAGTTGACGGTGATGCCGTGCGGTGCGAGATCGGCGCACAGGCCCTTCGTGAGCATCACGATGCCACCCTTGGTGGCGGAGTACGGGGCGATGCCGGGGCGGGCGAGCTGCGACTGCACCGACCCGATGTTGACGATCCGGCCGCTGCCACGCGCGATCATGCCGGCGGCGACCCGCCGCGACAGCAGGAACGCGCTCGTGAGGTTGGTGGCCACCAGCGTGTTCCAGTCGGCAGCCGTGAACTCGGTGATCGGCGCCCGCAGCTGCATGCCCGCGTTGTTGACCAGGATGTCGGGGACACCGTGCCGGGCCTCGATGCGGGACAGGCCGCCGTCGACACCGTCCTCGTCGGTCACGTCGAACGCCTCGGCGAACACGGGATTGCCTGTGCGCCCGGCGATCTGCTCGGCGGCGGCCGAGGCCGCGACGGCGCTGCGGCCGTGCACCACCACTGTGGCGCCGGCCGCGGACAGCCCCTCGGCGAGCCGGCGGCCGATCCCGCGTGAGCTCCCGGTGACCAGGGCGGTGCGCCCGGACAGGTCGAAAGCCGTGGTGTCGCTGGTCATGGTGGTGTGAGCTCCTTCTACGGTGTGCGGGTATGAGGCGGATCGGTCAGGCCGATGCCGACCGCGTGGGCCGCCCCGAGATCGGTCGCGGTGATGGGTGAGTCGAGTGTCGCCAGGGCCTGCGGGCCGCGAGGCGTGTGGACACGACGGTCTCCTTCGACAATCGGTCTTCGGCGGGAGTGACCGAGACCGTATCTGGATGCGACCAAGGTACCACTATGACGAACGCCGTACAACCAGTTGAACAGAATCTGGGCGGAATTTCAGCCGTCGGTGCCGCCCGAGAGCCACGGGTTCCGTAGCCGCGCGGCGGCCTCGACCAGCGCGATGCCGATCTCGGCCACCCGCACCGGGTCGGCCTGGTCGGATCGGATGGCTGCGCCCATCGCCAGCGGCGGATCGCCGGGCGTCCATGCGGGGATCGAGACCGCGATGCCCGTCAGCCCCGGCGTTCCCCGCCCCGGGTCGACGGCGTATCCGCGTACCCGGTCGTCGGCCAGCTGCGCGCGCAGTGCCTCCGCGCCGAGTTCGGTTCCGTCGACGACGCTCCGCGCCGGAAGGGTGGCGGCCAGCAGCGCGTCCAGCTCGGCCGCGGGCAGGGCGGCCAGCAGCGCATTGCCCGTCGCGGTGAAGACTGCGGGCAGGCGTGAGCCGAGCGGTGTCCCGAAACGGTACGGGGCGCGGCCCTCGTGGCGCGCGAGGTACAGGGCGTCGGTGCCGTCCAGCATGGCCACCTGCACCAGCTCTCGGTGCAGCGTGGGGGAGGCGGCGACCACCCCGAAGAACTCCCTGACCTGGTTGAACTGCAGCGCGTACGAACCGCCGATCTCCGCGGTCCGATGACCGAGGGCGAACCCCTCGGACACGCGCCGGATCATGTCACCCTCCTCGAGGGCCTGACACAGGTTGGCGCAGGACGACTTCGCGATGCTCAGTCCGCGTGCGATCTCGGACAGCGTCATCGGCTGTCCCTCGTTGTCCGCCAACAGCCCGAGGATGCCCAGCGCCCGGGTGACCGCGGGTGCGGGCGCGCGCCCACCGTCCGGCTCGGTCATCAGTAGAACTCGACTGTATCGACCACGTTGAGCATCGGGTCGCCGTCGAGCAGGCGGGTGGCGTTGCGTGCGAACAGCCGCGCGATGCGCCGTGCCTCCTGCCGGCTCAGCGCCGCGGTATGCGGGCTGACCAGCACGTTCGGGTGCTCCCACAGCGGGCTGGCCGCCGGGAGGGGCTCGGTGGCGAACACGTCCAGCGCCGCGAATCCGATCCGCCCGTCGTCCAGTGCCGTGAGCAGTGCGTCCTCGTCGACGACGGTGCCGCGGCCCACGTTGGTCAGCAGGGTGCCGGGCCGTACCCCGGCGAGCACCTTCTCGCCGATCAGCTTGTCGGTGGCCGCCGTGCCGGGCAGGGTGACCACGATGGCGTCCACCTCGGCGGCGGCGGTGGCCAGCTCCGCGAGCGGGACGATGCGGTCGACGCCGGCCACCGGTCGGCCGCTGCGGGACGTGCCCCACACCGTCGCGCCGAACGCGTGCAGCCGCTCGGCGGTCGCCGCGCCGATGCCGCCCAGGCCCACCACGAGCACCGTCATCTCATCGAGATGGCGCATCTCCCAACGGTTCTCGGGCCAATCACGGGCGGCCTGATCGCGCTCCAGGCGCCGCAGGTCCTTGGCGCCCGCGAGCAGTCCGAAGATCGCGAACTCCGCCAGCGTCGACCCGTGTACGCCCGCGCTGGTCGTGAAGGTGACCCGCGAGAGCTCGTCGGGCGTCAGCCCGGCGGCCTGCACCTGCGCGCCGCCACCCGCGGCCGTCGTGTGCACCCAGCGCAGGCGCGGGTTGGCGCGGACGGTGGCGGCGAGCAGTGCCGGGTCGACGTCGGGGATGCCGAACAGCGCGTCGGCGCCGTCGAGCAGCTCCGTGAACGCCGCTTGCTGGTCGGGGCTGCGGGTGAAGGTCGGGTCGCCGTTCCAATCGGCGTTCCACCGGGCGGGGGCGTTGAGGCTGTGGTCACGCGCGAGTGTGACCCGCGGCTCGAGCTGTTCGATCAGGGCGCAGTCGTCCTCGGGGAGGTCGACTGCGAGGGCGGCGCGAAGCGTCGGGGCGGTGTGGCTCATGGCTGGTCCTTTCGTCGAGAACAGCATAGGCCGAACGGCCAATATGCTGGACGCCATTCGTTATCATGGACGCACTGTGCGACCGGCCCACGAAAGGACAGCTGCGCATGTCCCAGTCCGACCACCCGAGCACCACGGTCGTGGGAGTCGTGGGGCTCGGTTCCATGGGTGCCCCCATGGCGCGCCGCCTCCTGGCCGGACACGGCACCGTCCACATCAGCGCGCGGCGGCCGCAGCCGGGCCTGGTCGCCGACGGTGCCGTGTGGCACGCCGACGCTGCCGGGCTCGCCGCCACCGTCGACGCCGTGTTGCTGATGCTGCCCGACCTCCCCGAGATCGAGCAGGTGCTCGCCGGCGAGACCGGCCTGCTCGCCGGGGTCGCCGCCCGCCCCGTCGACGCCGCGCCGCTGCTGCTGCTGATCGGATCGACCTCGTCGGCGCCCGGTGTGCGCGCGCTTGCGGAGCGCCTCGACGGCGAGACGCGCGGGCGGGTGCGGGTCGTGGACGCGCCCGTGTCGGGCGGCGAGGACGGCGCCGTCGCCGGGACGCTGTCGATCATGCTCGGCGGCACCGAGACGGACTGTGCCGCAGCCACCGTTGCACTCAGCCCGTGCGGCACGCCGATCCGGCTCGGCCCGCTCGGCGCCGGCGAGGTGGCGAAGGCGTGCAACCAACTGGTCGTCGCCGCGACCATCATGGCACTGGGTGAGACGACGGTGCTGGCCGACCGGTCCGGCATCGACGTCGGCGCGATGTGGGACCTGCTCGGGCACGGCTACGCGTCGTCGCGGCTGCTCGACACCCGGCGCGAGAAGCTCGTCACCGGTGACGACTCGCCGTCGGGCATGGCCAAGTACATGCTCAAAGACCTGCGCTCGGCCGCCGAGGTCGCGGCGGGGACGGACACCCGTGCCGTTCTGATCCCGGCGCTGCGGGCCGCCTTCGAGGAGATCGTCGACGCCGGGCTGGGCGACCGCGACATGTCGGTCACGCGACGGTTCATCGCGGATCGGTAGCCCCGGGGCGGTGTCGGCCGGCCCAGCCGCGCGGTGAGTCCAATCCGCGACGGAGGGTGGCCGCTGGTGTTGAATCGATGTGATGCCGACACAGGTAGCCGAGAGAACCCGGAGCCGTCGGCCCGTCGCCGCGGGACGTGTGGCGGGCCTGGCCTGGCTGAGCCGCCGCGTCGCCGGGGCCGCGCTCACGCTGCTGCTGGCCTCGATCGTGATCTTCGGTGTCCTGCATGTGATCCCCGGCGATCCAGCGGCCGCGTTGGCCGGGCCCGACGCCTCGCCCGCCACGCTCGCCGCGCTGCGGCACCAGCTGGGCGTCGACCGGCCGCTGGTCGAGCAGTACCTCTCCTGGCTCGGCGGCGCCGCGACCGGCCACCTCGGCCGGTCGTACGTGATCGGCGGCGAGATCGGCACCCTGCTCAGGGAGGGGTCGGTCAACACCCTCGCCCTCGGTGTCACGGCGTTGGTCATCGCCATCGCCGCGTCCGCGGCCCTGGCACTGCTGGCCGTCGGTGCGTCGCCTGCTGCTGCGCCCGCGCGAGAGCGGTGGCCGGCGCGGTGTCTGCACGCGGCTGTCGGGGCTTTCGAGGTGGTCGGCATAGCGGTGCCGCCGTTCGTGACCGGTGTGATCCTGGTGGAGCTCTTCGCGGTCGTGTGGCCGGTCCTTCCCGCCGGCGGCACTCCGCCCGGCGGCTACCTCGCGGCGCCGGGGATCAGCCTGCAGTACCTGCTGCTGCCGGCCGTATGCCTGGCGATGCCCGCGGCTGCGACGCTCACGCGCTTCTTCTCCGAGGCGCTGCGCACGGAGTGGGCTATGCCCTACGTTCTCACCGCGCGGGCGGCGGGCGTGCCGACCCACCGCATCCTGGTTCGCGGCGCGGCCCGAAACGCACTGCCTGCCACTGTCACCGTCCTCGGAATCCAGACCGGTCAGCTGCTGGGCTCCGCAGTCCTGGTGGAGGCGATCTTCGCGTGGCCGGGGCTCGGTCAGCTGCTTGCGCAGGGGATCGGCGCCCGGGACTACCCCGTGGTGCAGGCCACGCTACTGGTGGCAGTCGCGGTGTTCATCGGCGTCCAACTCCTCACCGACGCGGCCACCGCGGCCCTCGACCCGACCCGGCGGGGCGGATGAGCGCGGCACGGCGGCGTCCCCGCCCGCCCGCAGGTCTGCTCGTGGGGGCCGTGCTGCTCGCGGCGATCGCCGCCGTCGGCGTGCTCGCGCCGCTACTGGCGCCGGCCGACCCGTTGCGCCAGATCCCCGGAGCGAACCTGTTGCCGCCCAGTGCATCACACCTGCTCGGCACCGACGAGTTGGACCGGGATGTGCTGAGCCGGGTGCTGTACGGCATTCGCACGAGCCTGACGGTCATCGCGGCGGCCGTGCCGCTCGGTGCGGCCGCGGGCATCGCGGCGGGGCTGCTGGGCGCGACCGGCCGGGTCGCCGACGCGGTGGTCTCGCGCGTGACGGCGGTAGTGCTGGCGTTCCCCGCGCTGATTCTCGCGATCCTGCTGACGGCGGTGCGGGGGCCGGGCGCGGTCACCGTCGTCCTCGCGATCGCCGTCGCCGAGGCGCCGTCGTTCGCGCGCCTGACCCGCAGCGAGGTGCAGCGGCTGCGCGGCCGACCCTATGTCGAGGCGTCGCGGCTCGCGGGCGCCGGCACGACGTGGGTGCTCACCCGGCACATCCTGCCCAACGCGGTGGAGCCGCTGGTGGTGCAGGTGGCGTTGGCGATGACCCTCGGGGTGTTCGTCGAGGCCGGAATGAGCTTCGTGGGTGTGGGCGTCCGTCCGCCGCAGCCGTCGCTCGGCTCGCTGCTCGCCGAGGCCGTATACGACTGGGATGCCAACGCCGGGTACGCGATCGGCCCCGTGGTCGCGATCGTCGCGCTGTCGCTGTCGCTGCTGTTGATCGCCCGGGGAGTCGCGGGGTGGCGGCGGTGACGACGCCCGTCCTGGCGATCGCCGGGCTCACGATCGCGGGCCCCGCCGGGGACCTGGTGCGCGGCCTGGACCTCGAGGTCGGACCCGGCGAGATCGTCGCACTGGTGGGCGAATCCGGCTCAGGGAAGTCCCTGACCGGGCGCGCCGTCCTCGGTCTGCTCCCGCCCGGCCTGACCGCCACCGGTGCGGTGACCCTCACCGGCGAGCCGGTGATCGGTCGTCGTGACCGGGACCTGCGGCGGCTACGTGGCCCCGGTGCCGCGATGGTCTTCCAGGAGCCGCAGACCGCGCTGAACCCCGCGCAGCGGGTGTGGCGGCAGATCTACGAGGTACTTCGCGCACATGCCCGAGTGGGGCGGGCGCCGGCGCGCGCGACGGCGGTGGAACTGCTGGCCGCCGTGGGCATCCCGGACCCGCACGCCCGTGCGGACTGGTACCCGCATCAACTCTCGGGCGGGCAGCGGCAGCGCGTGGTGATCGCCCTGGCGCTCGCCGCCCGGCCCGCGCTGCTGATCGCCGACGAGCCGACCACCGCGCTCGACGTGACTGTGCAGGCGCAGATCCTGCGCCTGCTCCGGGAACTGCGCGAGACCCGCGGGCTCGCGGTCCTGCTCATCACGCACGACCTCGGTGTGGTCGCCGACATCGCCGACCGGGTGGCCGTGCTCCGGCGCGGGGAGTTGGTGGAACAGGCGCCGGTCGACGAGCTGTTCGCCCGGCCGGCCTCCGAGTACACCCGGCGCCTGCTCGCCGCCGTACCGGTGCTCGATCCACGGGCGGGCGGCCCCGCTGGTCTCGAAACCCGCACTCCCGCACCGGAACGGGAGCCGATCGTCACCGTCGTCGGCCTCACCGTGCGGTACCCGCGCACGCCCAGGCCGGCGCTCGATCGGGTGTCGATCACGGTGGCGCGCGGCGAGGTCGTCGGTCTGGTCGGCGAGTCCGGTTCGGGCAAGACGACTCTCGGTCGCGCGGTGCTCGGTCTCGTCCCCGTGTCGGCCGGCACGGTCGACCGCGCGACGCGGCGGATCGCGCTGGTGCACCAGGATCCGTACGCCGCGCTCGACCCGCGATGGACGGTGCGGCGGACCATCGCCGAGCCGCTGCGGCTTGCCGGGCGTGCGCGCGCGGATACGCGGGCCCGGGTCGCCGAGCTGCTCGACGCCGTCGAACTGCCTGCGGGGACGGGGGATCGGCGACCCCGGGAGTTGTCCGGCGGGCAGCGGCAGCGGGTGGCCTTCGCTCGCGCGCTCGCCGGCGACCCGGAGCTGCTGGTCGCCGACGAGCCGACGTCCGCGCTGGACGTCTCGGTGCAGCAGGGGGTTCTGGCGCTGTTCGAGTCGCTACACGCCGAGTTCGGCTTCGCGGCGTTGTTCGTCACGCACGACCTCGCCGTCGTAGCGGAGGTGGCGAGCCGCGTGGTGGTGCTCCGCGCCGGCACCGTCGTCGAGGACGGTGTGACGGCTGAGGTGTTGGGCCGCCCCGAATCCGATTACACCAGAACGCTGGTCGCCGCGGTACCGATCCCGGACCCGGCCGCGCAGCGTGCCCGTCGTGCAGGGGAGGGGACGTGACGACGGTGAGCCGCCGTGCCGTGCTCGCGGGCGCCGCGGGTCTCGGGACGGTCGCGGTCCTGTCCGGCTGCACGTCCGCGGTGCAGCAGGCGCGGAAGGCGAACGCGGCCCTCGGCTCGTCGGGCGGGATCCTCACGATCGGCTCCCTCACCGACGTCGATCCCACGACGATCTACACGCAGTCGGTGACCACGATGGGTATCGGGCTACTGGTCTTCGACACCCTCACGCGTTACGACCATCAGACCGTGCGCCCCACGCCGGCGGTCGCGCACGCATGGGAGTTCTCGCCCGACGGCCGGGCGCTCACATTGCATCTGCGTGGGGACGTCCGGTTCCACTCGGGGCGGCTGCTCACGGCGCGGGACGTGGCCTACGCGGTCTCGGTGTACGCGTCGGACGCGGCAGGGTCCCAGCTGCAGGCCGCGGCGAAGGCGATCGCCGCGGTCGAGACCCCGGACGACCACACCGCTGTGCTCCGGTTCGGCGCTCCCGTACCGAACGTGTTCGACCTGCTCGAGTTCATGCTGCTCACCGACTCCGATTCGGCGGGCGGTCTTCTGGCCGGTGAATCCTTCATCGGGACAGGACCGTTCCGGTTCGTTGGACGAGAGCCCGGCGCGAGCGTCCACCTCGTCCGCGCCGACGGATACTGGCGCGGCCCTGCCCGCCTGGACGGGGTGACGATCCGGGTGATCCGCGACCCCGGGGCGTTGCTGACGTCGATCCGAGCGGGCCAATCGGACCTGGTTCTCGACGTGGATCCGCGTGCGCTACGCCGGTTCTCGGACCGATCGCTGTACCGGATCGACAGGGGAGACGTGTACGACGCGGCGTATTACGTGGGCGCCAACGTCACCGTACCCGAGCTCTCCGACGCTCGGGTACGGCAGGCGTTGTCGTATGCGGTCGATCGCGACAGGATCGCCGAGGAGGTGTTCGGCGGGGCCGCCCCGCCCAGTTCGGCGCCGTGGGCGCGGAGCTCGCCCGCCTACGACCCGGCGGCAGCGGCGCATTACACCCGCGATCTCGGCCGGGCCCGTTCGCTGCTGGCGGCCGCGGGAGGTGGGCGGTCGCTGGACCTGAGCTATCCGACGGGGCTCGCGGTGGCGCCCGCGATCGCGGCGATCGTGCAGAACGACCTCGCCGACATCGGCGTCGACGCGCGGCTCGACCCGCGCGAGCAGGCCTCGTTCTCGCCGTTCCTGGCCGCCGGCGGGGCGCGTCTGTGGATCGGCCCGCACGGCTTCGGGCAGTCCGATCCGGCGACGCTGGCCGCCGGGGCCGCGCCGTTCAAGCCTGCGGGGAACCTGTCGCGTTACTCCGACCCGCGATATACGGGACTGGTACGGCGGCTCACCGACGCACCCGCGGACCAGCGACCTGCGGCATACCGCGATTTCACCGCGCACCTGCTCGAGCAGCAGTTCGTCATCGACGTGGTGACCGCCCCGGCGACCTATGTCTCACCCGCGCACACCAAGGGGCTGGCGTGGAACATGTACAAGTACATCGATGCGCACGCGGTCACCGTGCGTTGACGCTCGGGCGCAATTCGACGCACGCTGCGCAGATCGCCCGAGTCGGGAGCGGATCATGAGATGGTGGAAGTATGTCGATCGGCGTGGCTCGAGAATCCCACCGTGCCCGGGACAACGTGATCCTGGTGCACTGGCACGATCTCGGGCGCCATTTGAGCTGTTACGGCGCCGAGGGCGTGGTCAGCCCCAACCTCGACACGCTCGCCGCCGAGGGAATCCGCTTCACCGACGCCCACGCCACCGCACCGCTCTGCTCGCCTGCCCGGGGCTCGCTGTTCACCGGGCAGTATCCGCACCACAACGGCCTGGTCGGGCTCGCGCACCACGGATTCGAGTACCGCGAGCACGTCCGCACCCTTCCCGCCCTGCTCGGGGAGGCGGGCTATCGTTCCGCGCTGTTCGGGATGCAGCACGAGAGTGCGGACCCGTCGACGCTCGGTTTCGACACCGTCGACGTCTCGGACTCGCTCTGCGACTATGTGACGGCCGAGGCCCAGGCGTGGCTTGCGCGTACCGCCGTGGACCCGCGCCCGTTCCTGCTGACCGCCGGATTCTTCGAGACGCACCGCCCGTACGACGACTACGAGCGCGCGGACCCGGCCACCGTCGTCGTTCCCGGCTGGCTGCCGGACGACGACCGGGTGCGCGCGGACCTCGCGGGACTGCACGGCAGCATCGCGACGGCCGACGCGGCGGTCGGCCGGCTGCTGGACGCCGTCGCGGAGCTGGGGCTGGACGAGTCGACCTGGATCGTGTTCATCACCGACCACGGGCTCGCGATGCCGCGCGCCAAGTCCACCCTCTACGCGGAGGGCACGGGCATCGCCCTGATCGTTCGCCCGCCGCGCCGGCGAGGGATCGCGCCGCGGGTGTACGACGACCTGTTCTCGGGTGTCGACCTCGCGCCCACGCTGCTGGAGTTGCTCGGCATCGCGGTCCCGGACGAGATGGACGGTGAGTCCCACGCCCCGGAGCTGCTGGCGCCCACCGGGGCCGCGGTGCGGTCCGAGGTGTTCACGGAGAAGACGTATCACGACGCGTTCGACCCCATCCGCGCCGTGCGCACCAAGCAGTTCAGCTACATCGAGAACTACGCGACGCGGCCCGCGCTGGTGCTGCCGCTGGACATCGCCGACAGCCCCACCGGACAGGCGATCGACGTCTACGCCGCGGCAGCGCCCCGCGCGCGCCGCGAGCTGTACGATCTGGCCGCCGATCCGCACGAGGGCCGCAACGTGGTCGACGAGCCCCGGTACCGGCTGGTCGCCCGGCGGCTGGAGGCTGCGCTCGCCGAGTGGCGCAGCGCCACCGGTGACGTGCTGCCCGACGAGGCCGTCGGCACCGCGATCGCGGAGCGGTTCATGGCCGAGTTCTTCGCCACCCGCGACGCCGCCGATGCCGAGGTACTGCCGTCCCGACGCCCGCAGGGCGATCGTCGCGAGCTGACGGAGCCGAGCGAGCGGGCGGCTTCGACGGCCTGATCGATTCGGCGTCCACTCTCTCAACATGTGCACCGTTCCGTCGGCCCGATGCAGCAACATGTGCACCCTTCCGTCGGCGCCAGCGCCGACGGAAGGGTGCACATGTTGGAGCGGGCTATCCGGGGGCCGACGGAAGGGCGCACATGTTGGTTACCGGAGGGTCCCGTCGGAGATCTGTCGCACCGCATCGATGAACACGTCGATCTCCGCCGTCGTGTTGTAGAAGGCGAACGACGGGCGCACCGTCTGTTCCACACCCAGCCGACGCAGGATCGGTTGCGCGCAGTGATGCCCGGCGCGCACCGCGATGCCGCGGGTGTTGAGCGCCTTACCGACCTCGACGGGGTCGTGGCCGGCGAGCACGAACGACAGCACGCTGGCCTTCTCGTCGGCGGTGCCGATCAGCCGCACCCCATCGATCGCGGCGAGCCGCGGCGTGGCGTATTCGAGCAGACGGTGCTCGTAGGCGGCGATCCGCTCGATCCCCACCTTCTCGACGTACCGCAGCGCGGCGCCCAGCCCGACCGCGTCGGCGATGTTGCCCGTGCCGGCCTCGAACTTGTTGGGTGGGCCCTGGAAGATCGACCGCTCGAGCGTGACGTCGGCGATCATGTTGCCGCCGCCCTGCCACGGCGGGGTGTCGCGCAGCGCGTCGGCCGTGCCGTACAGCACGCCGATCCCCGTCGGGCCGAAGATCTTATGGCCCGAGAACACCAGGAAGTCGGCGCCCAGCTCCTGCACGTTGGTGCGTAGGTGCGGGATCGACTGGGCACCGTCGATCAATACCCGCGCGCCGTACCGGTGCCCGATCTCGACGATCTGCCGGATCGGCGTCACCGTCCCGAGCGCGTTGGACACCGCCGTCGCCGATACCAGCTTGGTGCGCGGCCCCACTATGCGTTCCAGCTCACCGAGCAGCAGATTGCCCGCATCGTCCACCGGCGCCACCCGGAGCACAGCCCCCGTCTGTTGCGAGATGAACTGCCACGGAACGATGTTCGCATGATGCTCGAGATGCGTGATCACGATCTCGTCGCCCGCCTGCAGGTGCTTTCGGCCCCACGCCTGCGCGACCAGGTTGATCGCCTCGGTAGCGCCGCGGACGAACACGATCTGATCCGACGACGCCGCACCGATGAACCGCCGCACCACGTCGCGGGCGTCCTCGTACGCGTCCGTGGCCCGCGCCGCCAGCTCGTGTGCTGCGCGGTGGATGTTCGAGTTCTCGTGCTCGTAGAAGTACGAGAGCCGGTCGATCACCACCCGAGGTTTCTGGGTGGTCGCCGCGTTGTCGAACCAGATCAGCGGATACCCGTTCACCTCCTCCGAAAGGATCGGGAAGTCGGCGCGGATCGACGCGACATCGAACACCTCGTGTGGGTCGGCGACGGCCGACGGGACTGTGCCGGGCTGGTCCGACGGACCGGTACCCACGTCGGGAGCCGCGGGTAGGAAGTAGAACTGCGGCGCACCCGGGTCGGCGTCGGCGATGTCGACGCGCGGCAGTGCCGTACTCCCAGCTGCCGGCAAGCCGAGGTTCGGGACCTCGGGGGTGTCGACGCCGGGCAGCCCGAAGCCCGGCAGCACGAGCCCGGGTTCGATCTCGGGACGTGGAGGTGTCCGCAGCGCCGCTCGAGCCCCCGATGTCCCGGCGGTGGCATCGGGGACGCCGCCGCGGGGCGCGGGTGGGACCGCCCCGCCGGGGGTGTCGGGGCCGAACCCCGGGATGGGCGGCACCGTCGGCACCGCCGCGAGATCCGGGCCGGGCAGCCCGGCTCTCG
>NZ_BAABFR010000035.1:0-49483 GCF_039541155.1 Tsukamurella soli | reverse complement strand
GGGACGAGCGGCGCGACCGGGACGAGCAGCGCGGGCACGGGTTCGTCGTCGACGGCCGGCGGCGGGCAGTCCTCGGCCGCGGGCTCGCACTCATCGGGCTCCGGCGCCGGTGGGTCGCACTCGGGCGGCGGCGGCAACCACTGATCGGCGACCTCCAGTGATCGCGAATATCGACTGACCCCTGCGGTGGCTCACCGCTGAGCGTCGTCTGCTCTCGGGCCCGTCGACCGGTAACCGGTCGACGGGCTCGAGCGGCGTCCGAGTCGGGCGACACGACGACCGGCGGCTGCGCTCACGAACTTGTCGGTGGGGCTCGATATCCTGAACAGGAGATGAGTAGCCCCTTGCCCCGCCACGCCCCATCCGATCGATCTGACGGACCGCCGCGATCCGGTCGGACCGCCGCACGTCTGCTGGCCGCCCGGGCCGCCCGCGTGGACCGCCCGGCAGCACGCAGCCGCGGTGACGAGCTGCTCGACGGACTCAACCCGCAGCAGCGGGCCGCGGTGTTGCATGCCGGCTCGCCCCTGCTGATCGTCGCCGGGGCCGGGTCGGGCAAGACCGCGGTACTCACCCGGCGTATCGCGTACCTGCTTGCCGAGCGAGGCGTGGGGCCCGGCCAGATCCTCGCGATCACCTTCACCAACAAGGCCGCCGCCGAGATGCGCGAGCGCGTCCAAGCGCTGGTCGGGCCGCGCGCGAACAGCATGTGGGTGTCGACGTTCCACTCCACCTGCGTGCGGATCCTGCGCGCCCAGTCGGGTCTGCTCGCGGGCATGAACTCGAACTTCTCCATCTACGACGCCGACGACTCGCGTCGCCTACTGACGATGATCGTCAAGGAGATGGGGCTCGACCCCAAGAAGTTCGCGCCGCGCGCGCTGGCGACGCACATCTCCAACCTCAAGAACGAACTGATCGTGCCGAAGGACGCCGTCGCCGCCGCGGAGCAGACCGGCGAGCAGTTCGCGGTCACCGTCGCCAAGGTGTACGGCACGTATCAGTCGCGCCTGCGCGGCGCCAACGCCTTCGACTTCGACGACCTGATCGGCGAGGTCGTGGCACTGCTGCAGGCGCATCCCAACGTGGCGCAGTACTACCGGCGGCGGTTCCGGCACGTGATGGTGGACGAGTACCAGGACACCAACCACGCCCAGTACGTGCTGGTCCGCGAGTTGGTCGGACACGCCGACCACCCGGATGCGGGTCGCGTCGACGACGAGGTGCCGCCGAGCGAGCTGTGCGTCGTCGGCGACGCCGACCAGTCGATCTACGCCTTCCGCGGGGCCACGATCCGGAACATCGAGGAGTTCGAGCGCGACTTCCCCGATGCCCAGACCATCCTGCTGGAGCAGAACTACCGATCCACACAGACCATCCTGTCGGCCGCCAACGCCGTGATCTCGCGGAACTCCGGGCGGCGCGAGAAGCGGCTGTGGACGGACCAGGGCGACGGGGAGCTCATCGTGGGCTATGTCGCCGACAACGAGCACGACGAGGCCAGGTTCGTGGTCTCCGAGATCGACTCCCTCGTGGCGGCCGGCGACGCCCGCTACAGTGACGTCGCGGTCTTCTACCGAACCAACACCGCGTCCCGCGCGCTGGAGGACGTCCTGATCCGGCACGGCGTCCCCTACAAAGTGGTCGGCGGCGTCCGGTTCTACGAGCGCAAAGAGGTGCGTGACCTCATCGCCTACCTGCGTGCCATCGACAATCCGGCCGACACCGTCAGCCTCCAGCGCATCATCAACACCCCGCGGCGCGGCATCGGCGACCGCGCGCAGGCGTGCCTCACCGTGCATGCCGAGAATCGCGGCGTCAGCTTCTACCAGGCCGTCCTGGACGCCGTCGACGGCGGGGTTCCGATGCTCAACCCGCGTTCGCGCAACGCGATCGCCTCGTTCGCGGGGTTGCTCGCCGACCTGCGGTCGCGCGCCGCCGACCCCGACACCGATCTCGGCGACCTGCTCGACGCGGTGTGCGAGAAGACCGGCTACCGCGCAGAGCTCGAGGGCTCCAACGACCCGCAGGACGGCGCCCGCTTGGAGAACGTCGACGAGCTCGTCGGCGTCGCACGGGAGTTCGCGGCGCAGGTGCACGAAGGGCGCAGCGACCTGCCCGAGCGTGACGTACGTGGTGACCTGCCCGATGCCGCCGAGCTGGATGCCGCCGAGCTGGATGCCGCCGAGCCGGGGGAGGATGCCGTCGAGCCGGACGACGGCACGCCTGAGCCGGGCTCGCTGGCCGCGTTCCTCGAACAGGTGTCACTCGTCGCCGACGCCGACCAGGTACCCGATGACGATCAGGGCGTCGTGACCCTGATGACTCTGCATACGGCGAAGGGGCTGGAGTTCCCGGTGGTGTTCGTGACCGGATGGGAGGACGGCCAGTTCCCGCACATGCGGGCCCTGGGCGACGACGCCGAGCTCGCCGAGGAGCGGCGCCTGGCGTACGTGGGCATCACCCGCGCCCGGCAGCGGCTGTACGTCTCCCGTGCGATGGTGCGCTCCACATGGGGCGACCCGATGCAGAACCCGGAGTCGCGCTTCCTCACCGAGATCCCGCAGCACCTGATCGACTGGCGGCGCACCGAGCCGCGGCGCGACGCCGGTGGCCACGCGTTCGGCGGCGGATTCGGCGGGCAGGGCCGCGGGGTGTTCGGGCGGAGCGAGGGGTTCGGCGGATCCGACCGGGGATCGTCCGCCGCGCCGGCGTGGCGCTCGCGCCGGGCCGACGCTGGCGGCCCCAAGCCGGCGATGCGTGGCAAGAAGGTGAATCTGTCTGTGGGGGATAGGGTCTCGCACGACTCGTTCGGTCTCGGCGTGGTCACCGCGGTCGCGGGCGCGGGTCCGATGGAGCGGGTCACCTTCGACTTCGGTAGCGGTGGCACCGTGACGCTGATGACCTTCGGCGGCCTGCCGCTCGAGAAGCTGTAGCAGCTGAGGTGGGGTCGGAGCGGCCCCGCCGTTGAACGAGCTCGAGGCCCCGCGCCGCCCCGCTGATCCGGCACTGATAGCGAGGGGTGGGGCGTTCCCTCGGTCGAGCGAGGAGCGGGCATGGACCTGTACGACGCGACGGTGGCGCAGCGGTGCCGACTGGCGGGATTGCTTGCGCCCGAGGAAGCTTCAACCGGTTTGCGGATGGCGCGTCGTGACGCGGCTGTCGGACGACTCCGCCGGGCGGTGGGCAGGCCGGGGCGCTGAGCCACGAGGTGATCCACTGCCTGGACATCACCGAGCCCGCTGGGACTGCGACGTCGTCAGCGAGGGACACGTGGTGACGATGCCCGCCGCGGACGTCCTACTCGTCGTGACCGGGCGGAGGCGGCTGCGCTAGCGGCGGATTCTGCGAATGGTCACCCACGGCGACTGTTCGCAGCAATCCCGCGCGCTCAGCCCACGTAGTTGCCGAGGGAGATACCGCGCGCCGCCAGCCAGGGCAGCGGGTCGATCTTGGTCGTGCCGTTCTGCCACACCTCGAAGTGCAGGTGCGGGCCGGTGGAGTCGCCGCGATTGCCGATGGTGGCGATCTGGTCCCCGGCCATGACCTTCTGGCCCACCGTCACCGTCATCGTGTTGACGTGGCCGTACACCGTGATCGTGCCGTCGGCCGCCTGCAGGCGGACCCACAGGCCGAACCCGGATGCGGGACCGGCGCTGATGATGGTGCCGTCCTCGACCGCGACGATCGGCGTGCCGATCGGGGCCGCGATGTCGACGCCCGCGTGCATTGTGCCCCAGCGCCCGCCGAACACCGAGGTGAACTCGCCGTGCGCGGGTAGCACGAACAGCGGGCGCTCGGTCGCGGCGATGGCGGCGTCGTCGGCGGCCTTGCGCGCGGCGCCGTCGGGCAGCGCCTGGCCGAACTGCTCCATGTCCTGCGGGGCGGGCAGCGCCGCGGCACGGGCGTGGGACGGCTCCTGCGTGAGGGGGGCCACGGGGGAGCCGTGCGGTGCCTTCGCCGACGGTGCTCCCAGGGCGGCGCCGGTCATCGTCGCACCGGCGGCGAGCGCGAGCAGCGCCACGCGACCCTTGAGGGCCTGCGGCGGGGCGGCTAGACGGTGGCGGCCGGCGCCGCGTACCGGCTTCGGGGTGGCGACGGGGATCTCGGCGGGCGCGACCTCGCGGACCGGTGCGGGTGCGACGACATCGACGGCAGCGGTCTCGGCGGGCGCGGTCGCTTCGAGATCTGCCGGCGTTGGGATGCGGAACTGGTGGGTGTCCACGTGGTTGCGCAGCACCGCGACGGGGATGACGATGTCCTGCGTGATCTCGGCGGTGCCGGCCTCGTAGACGAAGGCGTTACCGGTCTCGTCGTCCTCGTAGACGATCAGCGTGTCGTCCTCGGCCCACTCGGCGTCGTGGTCGTCCTCGGTGACCCAGGACTCCTCCCACTGCTGGCCGTAGGCCGCCTGGAGGCGCTGCTCGAGTTCGTCGACCGGAATGATGGACGTGACGGAGTCGCCGTCGAGCAGCTGCGTGCCGCGCGTGCGCGAGCCGTCACCGTGTGCCATACTCAATCAAATCCGCTCTACTGTAGTCATGCTTTCGGTCACTGCATGATCACTATCGTGACCAGTTCGTGATGCACGTCGTCAGACGATAACGAAGAGGTTGCGACGGGACAACCCGTCCTGTCCGGGTCGCCGGTTTTGTGGGCTTGATCACATGCTCGGACGACGCGCAACCACCCGCCGTAGGACCGACACGGTGCAGGCCGGTGCGATCGCGACGACGTCGGCCTCGGCGAAGGCTCCGCAGTCCACGCCGCGCAGTAGCACGGCGGCGAGGGCCTCGGCGGTCGCGGGCTCGTCGACGATGGGGCCGCCGAGCCGATCCAGGTACGCGGCGAGGCGCGTGACCGCCGGCTCGAGCGCCGCCCGGAAGAACGCGAACGTCGCGGCGTAGCGCGTCACCAGGTGCCCGGGGTGCATGTCCCAGCCCTGATAGAAGCCGCGTTCCAGCGCACGCGTGACCAGCCGGAAGTGGCGCTGCAGGGCGGCCCGCACCTGCTCGTCGGTACCGACCGGCGTCACCTGGGTGGAGCCGTCGCACACCCACACGCCGGTCTGCGCCGCGGCCGCGAGCATCACGGCCTTGGCGTGGTCTGCTACCGGGTGGTCGAGCGATTGGTACCGCCCCGCGATGCCGCACGCCGCGCTGTAGTCGTAGGTGCCGTAGTGCAGGCCCCGACAGCGGCCCGCCGCGAGGTGTATCGCGCGGGCGACGGTGGCGCCACCGTCGGGCCCGACGATCGCCTGCGGGCTCTCGATCTGCAGCTCGAACCGCAGCGAGCGTTCGGGCAGTCCGTGTGCGCGTTCGATCTCCTCGCACAGTGCCACGACCGCGTGTACCTGCTGCGCGGCGCGCAGTTTGGGCACCGTGAAGACGAACCCCGGCGGGACGCCACCCGCGGCCGACAGCACCAGCTCCAGGGTGCGGAAGCCGCGCGCCCGCTCGACGGGGCCGAGCCCCTTGGCGCGGATCCCCAGCGAAGTGGGCGCAGTCGGTGCCGCGGCAAGCCCTGCGAGGGTCCGCCCGGCCGCGATCGCGTCGCGGTCCTCGGCCGCGTCCCCGCGGAACCCGTAGCCGTCCTCGAAGTCGAGGCGAAGGTCACGGATCGGACGGCCGGCCAGTGCGGCGCGGACGGCCGTGAGATCGACGTCGGGGGCCAGCCCGGCGACGGTGTCCGCGTGCTCCTCGAGCAGGGCGAGCGCGGCGGCCCCCCATCTGTCGGGGGTCTCGACGGTGGCGTCGGCGGCGCCGATGTAGGCGGTGTGGATCGGCTGCGGCGCACGGCGATCGCCGGGGAACTGCTCCGCCAACGCCCGGTCGACGCTGCCGAGGATCTCCTCGATGCGTGCGTATCCCCGCTGCGGGACGCGCGCTCGTGGACCGGATGCCGGGGAACGATCCGGGGCGGTGTCCCGGATCTCGGCCACCCGGCGATCCTCGATCATCCTTCGATCCTCGCAGAGGCGGGGCGATCTCGCCGGGCGCGCGCTCCGTCCGCGCCGCGACGTCGCCGGACGCCGCTATCGATCGCGGATGCGGCCGCGGCGGATTCGCCCGGTATATCCGCGGATCGAGCCTCGACGCCCCACGACGTGCGGTCGCGGTCAGGCGACCGCGGAGCCGGCCACCGCGGGGTCGAGGCGGACCTTGTCGTCGTCGGAGTCGTAGTCGTACAGCTCGGCGTAGCGGCCCCAGTCGATGGCGATCCGCATCTGCCGCTCGGCGTCCTCGAGCGCGAAACCGCGCCGCAGTAGATCGAGGAAGAACCCGAGGCGTAGGCTGCCGTCGTTGCTCGTCTGCAGGGCCTTGAGGATCGTGCGCACCAGCGGGGCCCGCTCCCGGGCCTGCTGCGCGAACACTTCCTTGGCCTCGGTGATGCTGGCCGACACGAACCGGATTCCGGCCGGGGTCATCTCGATGTCGTTGTCGTCCACCTGCACGAAGCCCAGCAGCGCGGCCGCGTCCACCAGCGGGAGGATGTCGTCGATCTCGAAGCTCAGCTCTCCCGCGAGGTCGGGCAGGTCGGCGTTGCCACCGCGGGCTGCGACCAACTCGACGAGACCCGCCAGGCCGCCGACGGTGGCGTCGGGCAGCGGACGGCTGACCGGGGTCGCATCGGTGGTGGGCACCGCGATCTCCGGCGTGGTGTCGCGGCCGGTGAGCGCCCCGTACAGCTCGTCCACGATCGCCTCGAACTCCGGCGCCGTGCGGTCGCGCGGGCGCGCGAACGGGACGTGCGCCTCGTGGATGATCCGGCCGGGCTTGCTGCCCAGGACCACGACGCGGTCGGCGAGCAGCACAGCCTCCTCGATGTTGTGTGTCACGATGCAGACGCTCTTGGTCGGGAAGCTGTCGTGAGTCCACAGATCGGTGATCTCGTTGCGGAGGTTCTCGGCGGTCAGCACGTCGAGCGCGGAGAACGGCTCGTCCATGAGCAGCAGGTCCGGCTGCAGCACGAGCGCGCGCGCGAAGCCGACGCGCTGTCGCATGCCGCCGGAGAGTTCGCGCGGGTACGCGGATTCGAAGCCGTCCAGGCCGATCGTGTCGATCGCGGCCAGGGCTCGGGCGTGCCGGTCCTCCTTGTCCACGCCCCGCGCCGCCAGACCGAGCTCGACGTTGTCCTGGACGGTGAGCCAGGGCATCAGGGCGAACGACTGGAACACCATGGCGGTGCCCGGGTTGGCGCCGCGCAGCGGCCTCCCGGCGGCGTTGACGGTGCCCGATGTGGCGGGGATCAGGCCGGCGATGATGCGCAGCAGGGTGGACTTGCCCGAGCCGGAGCGGCCGAGCAGGGCGACGATCTCGCCGGACTCGATGCGCAGGTCGATCCCGTCGAGGACGGTGAGTGTGTCGCCCCGTGAGCCCTCGAAGCTCTTGGTGAGGTCGGCGATCTCGATCAGCGGTGTGGTGGTGGGCATGATTGCTCCTGTTGGATGCGGTGGTGGCGTGCGGGTTTCTACAGGGCGTAGCGTCGCTCGGCCAGGGCGTACAGGCGGCGCCAGAACGCGGCGTTGGTGGCGACCACGAACACACACATCACGACGATGCCGAGCAGCAGGTGGGCGCCGTGGTTCGGGTCGGTGGATGCGGTCCACTTGGCGATGTAATCGCCGAGCCCGTGGGCGTGGTAGGTCGTGCCGTCGTAGGTCATCACCTCGGCGACGATCGATGCGTTCCACGCGCCGCCGGCGGCGGTGATACCGCCGGTCACGAAGCTGGCGAAGATGCCGGGCAGCAGCACCTTCCGCCATCGCATCAGGCGCGGCAGCCGGAGATTGTCCGCCGCCTCCAGCAGGTCGTTCGGGATCGCGCTGGCACCCGCGATCACGTTGAACACGACGTACCACTGCGTACCCAGTGCCATCAGCAGGATCCCGCCGAAGTCGAGGCTGATGTGGCAGGCCAGGAACACCGCGGTGACCATCGGGAACAGGAAGTTCGCGGGGAAGCTGGCGGCGATCTGGATGAACGGCGCCGCGACGCTGGTCAGCTTCGGGTTGAGTCCGATGATCACCCCGAGGGGCACCCAGACCGCGGTCACGACCAGCATCAACACCACGACGCGAGACATCGTGGCGAGGCCGAGCAGGAAGGTGTATCCGACCTCGTGCACGCCGGCGCCCTCGAGGACGATCTCGACGATCCGGTACACCGTGTAGAGGAGGACGGCGACCACCGCGACGGTGAACACGCTGTCACCGGCCCGGCGCCGGGTCTGATTCACCGTGAGGACGGGCTGGGTGCGGCCCATGACCGCGCCGAATACCTTGTCCAACAGCGTGATCAGCGGGCTCATCACGCGTGCGGTGAGGTCGGAGGCGTGCGAGCGGCGGAGCACCGACAGCACCGTCGAGTGCGGCTCGTGCAGCGACTCGGAGTCCCCGATCCGGAACCGCTCGGCCCACGCGATGAGCGGGCTCCAGAACAGCAGATTCACTGCGACGACGACGATCACCATCGTGAGGATCGCCCACCAGATGTCGCCCAGCCGGCCCTCGGCGGATGCCGACGCGACGTATGCGCCGATCCCGGGGAGCGCATAGTTCTTGCCGCTCACCGACACGGCCTCCGAGGCGGTCAGGAAGAACCAGCCGCCGCCGAAGCTCATCACCGTGTTCCAGACCAGCGGGATCATGGCGCTCGGTACGTCCAGCCGCCAGAAGCGCTGCCACTTGGACAGTCTCAGGTTGATCGCGGCCTCGGTGAGGTCGCGCGGCTGGCTGATCAGGGAGTGGTAGAAGGCGAACGTCATGTTCCACGCCTGCGAGGTGAAGATCGCGAAGATCGCGGCGCATTCCAGGCCCAGTTCGGAGCCTGGGAACAGCGCGATGAACATCGTCACGGTGATCGACAGGAAACCGAGGATCGGCACCGACTGCAGGATGTCGAGGATCGGCAGCAGGACGGTGCGGGCCCGCCGCGAGCGGGCGGCGATCGTCGCGTATACGAAAGTGAAGATCAGCGATGCCACCAGGCCGATGAACATCCGCAGCAGCGACCGCGCGGCGTAGTAGGGGAGCTTGGCCGGGTCGGTGTCGATCGAGCTGGGGGCCTTGGCCAGATCGACGGACGCTCCCATGCCCTGGCTGATCCGGATGATCGCCCAGATGAGCGCGGCGGCACCGACGACCACGAGGATGTCGGCAGCGATGCCGCGGCCGCGGCGTGGCGCGTCGGGCCGGGTGGCGACACGTGGTGGGAACAGAGTGATGGTCATGAGCTGCTACAGCTCCTTCTGTGGGGTGGCGGTGATGACATTCCAGCTGACCCGCGTCACGGCAGGCTCCATGCTCAGCTGGGTGATCGTGGACTCCATGGCACGGTCGTTGCGCTCGTCGGAGGTGAGCGCGGCCCGGACCTCGACCAGCCCGTCTGCGATGTTGTGGCTGGCGATCGACCGGAGGTGGAAGTTGGTGCGGGTAATGGCCTGTACCAGGGAGACTCGTACATGCGACTCGGACTCGTCGGCGGTCACGGCGACGAATTCGTACGTGCTGGGCTCCTCCTTGCCGCCTGACGGGTCGGGGGCGCGGTCGACGACGTGGCCGACCGAGCGCAGGAAGGTGTTGACGATCACCACCGCCACCGTGCCGACGCCTGCGGCGAGATACAGCCCCGAGCCGGACAGCGCGCCCACTGCCGCGGAGCACCACAGGGTGGCGGCCGTGTTGAGGCCGCGCACCGTCAGGCCGTCGCGCAGGATCACTCCGCCGCCGAGAAAGCCGATGCCCGAGACGATCTGGGCGGCGACCCGGGTGGGGTCGCCGCCGCCGAATCCATACGCGGAGAGCAGTACGAACAGGGTGGCGCCGAGCGACACGAGGGCGTTGGTCCGCAGGCCCGCCATGCGGGCGCGGTACTGGCGTTCCAGACCGATCAGGGTGCCGAAGCCGACCCCGGAAGCGATCCGGATGAACATTTCGAGAGTTGGCATATGCATGGGGACAGCGCCTTTCGAGCGCGCCTCACCGCTGCGCGAGTGCATGCCGTTCCGGGGCGACCCGCTCCGGGACGGCGTGCTCAGCGCGCAGTGATGTCTGGCTGTGGATGGGATCGGGTGTTCGGCACGCCTGGGCGTGCGGATCCATCGGATCGAGAGTGTGTGTCAGTGGCATCCGCGGGGGCGGACGCCACGTCTATCAGAGCCGTCTGGCATCGTCACCTCCCGCAGGTCGGCAGCACGCGTGCGTTTCCGTGCGCCGGGAGGGATCTCCCGAGAGGGAGAGGCGCCCCTCCACGTCAGACCTTTGGCACTTCGCGGCGTGAACCCGCCGGAAGGCGGGAGCCAGTCGGGGGCCACCCTTAATCCGGATGGTCCTGTCCTGACCCGGGGCGTCTCTCGACGTTCGGGGTCGCTGGCCTGTTTCCGCGAAGGAGCCTCAGCGAACAATTCGGCGCCTTGCGAGTTAAGGCTTGCACGAATCATCGAGCGCCGCAAGGCGGGGTAATGTGACGCCGCATGGATTCCGGCATCGAGGACAACGCGACGCCGCGGGAACGGGCAAAGGCGGCGCGACGGCGTGAGCTGCTCGCCGCGGCGGCTCGGTTGATGGCGGAGCGGGGGTTCGCCGGGGTGCGGCTCGAGGACATCGGTGCCGAGGCGGGCGTGTCCGGCCCCGCCATGTACCGCCACTTCTCGGGGAAGCAGGCGGTGCTTGCGGCACTGCTCGTCGAGATCTCCGAGCACCTCTACGCCGGCGGCCGCGAGGTGGTCGAACGGGAACCGGATCCACGGGCCGCACTGGCTGAATTGGTCGACTTCCACGTGGATTTCGCGGTGACCGAGCCCGATCTGATCCGGGTGCAGTATCGCGACCTGTGGTCGCTCGCCGTCGACGACGCGCACCGGGTCCGGCAGTTGCAGCGGCGGTACGTCGAGACATGGGCCGCAGAGCTGACGCGGGTGGGGGGCGAGGTGGTGGTCAACCGGGCGCGGGTGCACGCGGTCTTCGGTCTGCTCAACGCGGCACCGTCGTTGCCCGTCCTGCCGGTGGACGAGCTGCGGGAACTGCTGCGGTCGATGGCGGTGGCGGCGCTGGGGATCGATCGCTGACGGACTGTCGGGCCGAGCGGGTCGGCGTGGCTCTCTGAGCGTCGCCGAATAGGGCCGGCCGGCCTCGAGGATCAACCGACGGCCGATCAGGAAGTCGACGATGTCGACCCCGCGAGGCGTTCCTCGATCCGCAGTCGGATGTTCCTGGCGCGCGGCCGCAGTCGGGCCATCATCTCGATTCCGGAGCCGGATCGCGGCTGCGCCTCCACGCTCACATCGACATTCGGATGGGGTTTACATGTGGCATACGCCACCCTATTCTGGTATTCAGTTATTAAACATTAACTGAAAGTGGAGGCGCTCTGTGACGTTCCGCGAGGTGCACGAGGCCAACGTCGAGGAGCTGCGCCGCCGCCTGGACAGGGTGGCGCAGGGGGGCGGCGAGCGCGCCCGCGCGAAACACACCGGCCGCGGGAAACTCATGGCGCGCGAGCGGATCCGGAGGCTGCTGGACATCGGCAGCCCGTTCCTTGAAATCGCGCCACTGGCGGCTGAGGGCATGTACGACGACCGGGCGCCGTCGGCCGGCGCGGTGGCCGGGATCGGCACGGTCAGCGGCCGCCAGGTGATGATCCTCGCCAACGACGCGACGGTGTCCGGCGGCACCTATTACCCGATCACCGTCAAGAAGCACCTCCGAGCGCAGGAGATCGCGCTGCAGAACCGGCTGCCCTGTGTGTACCTGGTCGACTCCGGCGGCGCGATGCTGCTGATGCAGGACGAGGTCTTCCCCGATCGCGATCACTTCGGCCGGATCTTCTACAACCAGGCCACGATGAGTGCCGCCGGCATCCCGCAGATCGCCGCGGTGCTCGGCAGCTCCACCGCCGGTGGCGCCTACGTGCCGGCGATGTGCGACGAGACGGTGATCGTGCGCGATCAGGGCACGATCTTCCTGGCCGGCCCGCCGCTGGTGAAGGCGGCCACCGGCGAGGACGTCACCGCCGAGGACCTGGGTGGCGGCCTCATGCACTCGACGGTGTCGGGCGTGACCGACCACCTGGTCGACTCCGACGACGAGGCGCTCGCGCGAGTCCGGCAGATCGTGGGTCGGCTCGGCCCGGTCGGCGCGCCGCAGTGGGACGTGACGGCGGCCCGCGACGCGACGCGCCCGCAGACGGACCTGTACGACGTGGTCTCGACCGACTCCAGAATGGGGTACGACGTCCGCAAGGTGATCGAGATCGTGTGCGACGGTGGCGAATACGACGAGTTCAAGGCGGGCTACGGCACCACGCTGGTGACCGCGTTCGCCCGGATCCACGGGCACCCGGTGGGGATCATCGGCAACAACGGCGTGCTGTTCTCCGAGTCGGCGCTCAAGGGCGCGCACTTCATCGAGCTGTGCGACAAGCGGCGGATCCCCCTGGTGTTCCTGCAGAACATCACCGGCTTCATGGTGGGACGGCAGTACGAACAGGGCGGTATCGCCAAGAACGGCGCCAAGATGGTCACCGCGGTGGCGTGCGCGCGGGTGCCCAAGTTCACCGTCATCGTGGGCGGCTCGTTCGGCGCGGGCAACTATTCGATGTGCGGTCGCGCGTACTCGCCGCGCTTCCTGTGGATGTGGCCGCACTCGCGGATCTCCGTCATGGGCGGCCCGCAGGCGGCCGACACGCTGGCCTCGGTGCGGCGCGACCCCGAGGGCGTCGAGGAGTTCAAGTCCGAGGTGCGCGGACAATTCGAGCGTCAGTCGGACGCCTACTACTCCACGGCGCGGCTGTGGGACGACGGCGTGATCGACCCGGCCGACACCCGCACGGTGCTCGGCCTCGCACTGGCCGCGGCGCAGCACGCGCCGCTGGCCGAGGTCAACTACGGCGTCTTCCGGATGTGAGGGATCGACACATGGCAACCACCACCCCCCGTAGGTCGCGCGCGCAGGCCGTGCCCCGGGTCATCGAGAAGGTCCTGATCGCGAACCGCGGCGAGATCGCCTGCCGCGTCATCGCGACGCTGCGCCGATTGGGCATCGCCAGCGTCGCGGTGTACTCCGACGCCGACGCGCACGCCCAGCACGTGCGGCTCGCCGACGAGGCGGTGCGCCTCGGGCCCGCCGCGGCCACTGAGAGCTACCTGCGCATCGACCGCGTGGTCGAGGCGGCCCGCCGCACCGGTGCCGACGCGGTGCACCCGGGCTACGGCTTCCTCTCCGAGAACGCCGCCTTCGCCCACGCCCTGGCCGACGCCGGGATCCTCTTTCTGGGCCCGCCGGTCGGCGCCATCGAGACGATGGGCGACAAGATCACCGCCCGCGCGGCGGTCTCCGCGCGCAGCGTCCCGGTGGTGCCGGGCATCTCGCGTCCCGGCCTCACCGACGCCGACCTGATCGCGGCCGCCGACGAGATCGGATTCCCGGTGCTGATCAAGCCCAGCGCGGGCGGCGGCGGCAAGGGCATGCACCGCGTCGTCGATCCCGCGGACCTGCGGGCGGCCCTCGCCGCTGCCCGGCGTGAGGCCGGTGCGGCGTTCGGCGACGACACCCTGTTCCTCGAGCGGTTCGTCGACACCCCGCGGCACATCGAGGTGCAGGTCCTGGCCGACACGCACGGCACCGTCGTCCATCTCGGTGAGCGGGAGTGCTCGCTGCAGCGGCGCCACCAGAAGGTGATCGAGGAGGCCCCCTCGCCACTGCTCGACGCGGACACCCGCGCCCGGATCGGCGCCGCGGCGTGCGATGCGGCGCGGTCCGTCGGGTACACGGGCGTTGGGACCGTCGAGTTCATCGTCTCGGCGCACCGCCCCGACGAGTTCTTCTTCATGGAGATGAACACGCGGCTACAGGTGGAGCACCCCGTCACCGAGCTGGTGACCGGAATCGACCTGGTGGAGCAGCAGATCCGCGTCGCGTCCGGCGAGCCGCTGGCGCTCACGCAAGGCGACGTGACTCTCACCGGGCACGCCATCGAGGCCCGCGTGTACGCCGAGGACCCGGCTGCCGGGTTCCTGCCCACCGGCGGCACGGTGCTCGGCCTGCGCTGGCCCGACCGGGCGCGCGTCGACTCCGGCATCGCGGCGGGTGACGTGGTGGGCAGCGACTACGACCCCATGCTGGCCAAGGTGATCGCGTACGGCGTCGACCGCGCCGACGCGATCGCGCGGCTCGACGAGGCACTGGCGGGCACCCAGATCGCGGGGCTGCGCACCAACGTCGACTTCTGCCGCTTCGTGCTCGCCGACCCGGCGGTGGTGTCGGGAGAGCTCGACACGGAGTTGCTCGACCGTCTCGCCCCGACCTACGAGCGGCCGCCGATCCCCGTCGACGCCTACGCGGCCGCCGGGCTGCGCGCGGTGGCCGACGCCCGCACGGAGGACGGTGCGTGGGGCACCGAGACCGGTTGGCGGATAGGCGGTCCCCAGCCGACCGTGGTCCGATTCGAGGGCGCCGACGTGGCCGTCCTGCCCCGGTCCGTCACCGTCACCACCGCAGACGGCGCGACCTCCCTGGGTGCGGTGCTGGACGGCGGCCGCCTCGTGGTGGACGGGTTCGGGCGGCCTGTCACCGTCGTCGCCGACGGTGCCGGCGATCCCGCGTCCGGGTTCGAACGGTACTGGTACGCAGGGGCGGACGGTGCGCACATCGTGCATCGCGCCCGGCTCGCGACCCGCGCCGGCGACGACCGCCACGACGACGACATCACCAGCCCGATGCCGGGCGCCGTCGTGGCGGTGCCCGTCACCGACGGCCAGCCGGTCGCCAAGGGCGAGACGATCGTGATCGTCGAGGCGATGAAGATGGAGCACCCGCTCACCGCACCGCACGACGGCGTCGTATCCCTCGCGCGAGCGGCGGGGGACAAGGCGATCGCCGTAGGTGACAAGGTGGCCGCCGACCAGGTGCTGGCGACAGTCACGGCACCCGGCGCCGACACCACACAGACCACACAGACCACACAGAACGATACCGAGGAGGCATCGCGATGACCGAGTTGTCGACCGAATACGAAGACCTGCGGAAGACGGTGCGGGACTTCGCCGAACAGGTGGTGGCGCCCGTCGCCGCCGAGCACGATCGCGACCACACCTTCCCCTACGACGTGGTTCGGCAGATGGGGGACATGGGCCTGTTCGGGCTGCCCTTCCCCGAGGAGTACGGCGGGATGGGCGGCGACTACTTCGCCCTCGCCCTCGCCCTCGAGGAACTCGGCCGGATCGACCAGTCGGTCGCGATCACCCTCGAGGCGGGCGTCAGCCTCGGCGCGATGCCGATCTTCAGATTCGGTACGGAGGAACAGAAGCGGGAGCTGCTCCCCGATCTCGCCGCCGGCCGCGCGCTTGCCGGGTTCGGCCTCACCGAGCCCGGCTGCGGGTCGGACGCGGGCGGTACCGCCACCACCGCCAAGCAGGACGGCGACAGCTGGGTGATCAACGGCGCCAAGCAGTTCATCACCAACTCGGGCACCGACATCACCCGGTTCGTCACGGTCACGGCGGTGACGGGGACGCGACCGAACGGCGGCAAGGAGATATCGACGATCATCGTGCCCAACGGCACACCGGGATTCACCGTCGAGCCCGCCTACAACAAGGTCGGGTGGAACGCCTCGGACACTCACCCGCTGTCGCTGTCCGACGTCCGGGTCCCGTACGGCGACCTGCTCGGCGAGCGCGGCCGCGGATACTCCAACTTCCTGTCGATCCTCGACGAGGGTCGGGTCGCGATCGCAGCCCTGGCGACCGGCGCCGCGCAGGGGTGCGTGGACGAGTGCATCAAGTACGCCAAGGACCGCAAGTCGTTCGGCAGGCCGATCGCCGAGTACCAGTCGGTGTCGTTCGCCATCGCCCGCATGGAGGCACGGGCCTTCGCGGCCCGCACCGCGTACTACGACGCGGCGGCGAAGATGGTGGCCGGCAAGCCCTTCAAGAAGGAGGCGTCGATCGCCAAGATGGTGGCGTCCGAGGCTGCGATGGACAACGCGCGCATGGGGACCCAGATCCACGGTGGCTACGGCTTCATGAACGAATATCCCGTGGCGCGGCACTACCGCGACTCCAAGATCCTCGAGGTCGGTGAGGGCACCACCGAGGTGCAGCTCATGCTCATCGCGCGCTCCCTGGGGCTTCCGGCGTGAGCGAGCAGCAGCCCGTCCGTCGGGTCACCCAGCGCGGCCTGTGGTTCGACGAGTTCGAGGAGGGGGTGCTCTACGAGCACCGCCCGGGCCGGACGGTGACCGAGGCAGACAACGTGCTGTTCACCACCCTCACCATGAACACGCAGGCGCTGCACCTGGATGCGGCGTGGTCGGCGCAGCAGCCCGGCTTCGGCGGGCAGCGGCTGATCAACTCGATGTTCACCCTGTCGACGCTGGTGGGACTGTCGGTGGCGCAGCTGACCCAGGGCACGCTCGTGGCGAATCTCGGCTTCTCCGAGATCGCCTTCCCGCATCCGGTGCTCGCGGGGGACACGCTGTACGCAGAGACGCTGTGCGTGGGCAAGCGCGAGTCGAAGTCGCGGCCGGGCGAGGGCGTGGTCAACCTGCGCCACGTCGCTCGGAATCAGGACGGCGTGGTGGTCGCGGTGGCGCAGCGTGCGACGTTGGTGCGCACGGCACCGGCCGACGAGTCGGGGGCGGACGCGTGACGGCGGGCGGGCTGGGCGCTGGGCAACCGTGGGCCCCTCCGGGGCCGGCGATCCTGTTCTGCCCCGCCGACCGACCCGAGCGGTACGCGAAGGCAGCCGACCGCGCCGACGCCGTGATCCTCGACCTCGAGGACGCAGTCGCGGCCGCCGACCGGCCGGCGGCCCGGCGCGCGCTGGTGGACAGACCCCTCGATCCCGCCCGCACCATCGTCCGCGTGAACGCCGCCGGGACCGCCGATTTCGCCGACGACCTGCAGGCGCTGGCGCGAACGGACTACCGTGCGATCATGCTCGCCAAGACCGAGCAACCGGTGCAGCTCGACCTGGTGGACCACGATGTCGTGGCCCTGATCGAGACGCCGCTGGGCGCGGTGAACGCTGCCGCGATCGCCGCGCATCCCAGGTGCGTCGGCCTGATGTGGGGCGCCGAGGACCTGGTCGCGGCGATGGGCGGGCGGTCCAGTCGCTTCCCGGACGGGACGTACCGCGACGTCGCCCGGCACGTGCGGTCGGCGACCCGGCTCGCCGCAGCCGCATTCGGCAGGTTCGCGCTCGACGCGGTGCACATCGACATCGCCGACGTCGACGGCCTGCGTGCCGAGGCTCTCGATGCGGTCGCGCTCGGGTACGCCGCCACCGTCTGCATCCACCCGTCGCAGGTGCCGATGATCCGTGCGGCCTATCGCCCGACAGACGACGAGCTCGCCTGGGCGCGCGAGGTACTCGGCGCCCAGGCCGGGGCGCACGGCGTGTTCGCGGTCCGCGGGCAGATGATCGACGCCCCGCTGCTCGCGCAGGCCCGCGCCATCGTGTCCCGAGCCCCCGCCGAGAACTGAACAGGAGCGCCTATCGATGTCCACCCCGTCACAGTCGACCGCCGTCGCAGACCCGGAACCGTCGTACGCCTGCGGCGAGGTCGAGCCGCCGCTGCCGACCGGCACCATCGGCGCCCGGCTGATCGCCACCGCGGCAACGCACGGCGGCCGGACCGCCCTGGTCGACGTCCCCACCGGGCGCCGCTGGACTTATGCGGAGCTGCTTCGCGATGCCCGATCGGCCGCCGTCGGATTCCTCAGGATGGGCGTGCAACCCGGTGACCGCGTGGGTATCTGGGCGCCGAACGTGCCCGAGTGGGTGATCGTGCAGCTCGGCACCGCGCTGGCGGGGATCGTGCTGGTCAACCTCAATCCCGCGTACCGGCAACGCGAGTTGGAGTACGCGCTCGACCAGGCGGCGATCTCGGTCGTGGTGTCCACCACCAGGTTCCGCTCGTCGGAGTACGCCGCGATGCTCGCCGACGCGCGCCCCGTGTCGCCGGCGCTACGGGAGGTGATCTGCTACGACACCGACGACTGGACGCGGCTGTCGGACGAGCCGACCCCCGCGGAACTGGTGGAGCTCGACCGCATCGGAGCGGGGCTGGCCGCGACCGATCCGATCAACATCCAGTACACGTCCGGCACCACGGGGTTCCCCAAGGGGGCGACCCTGTCGCACAGCAACATCCTGGGCAACGGCTACTTCGTCGGCGAGCTGGTGGGGTATACCGAGTACGACTCGGTCTGTATCCCCGTGCCGTTCTACCACTGCTTCGGCATGGTGATGGGCAACCTCGCCGCCGTGTGCCACGGCTCGGCGATGGTGATCCCGGCACCGTCGTTCGACCCTGCCGCGACGCTGCGCGCGGTCGAGCAGGAGCGGTGCACCAGCCTGTACGGCGTGCCCACGATGTTCATCGCCGAGCTCGCGCTCGTGGACTTCGACCGCTACGACCTGTCGAGCCTGCGTACCGGCATCATGGCCGGCTCGCCGTGCCCGGAAGAGGTGATGCGCAAGGTGATCGACCGGATGGGCATGGCCGAGGTGTCGATCTGCTACGGCATGACCGAGACGTCGCCGGTGTCCACGCAGACCCGGCCCGGCGACTCGCTCGAGCGGCGGGTGGGCACCGTCGGGCGGGTGGGCCCGCACCTCGAGATCAAGGTGATCGACCCGTTCCTCGGAACCATCGTGGCTCGCGGCGAGACCGGAGAGCTGTGCACGCGAGGGTATTCGGTGATGCGGGGCTACTGGAACGACCCGGAGAAGACCGCCGAGGCGATCGACCCGGACGGCTGGATGCACACCGGCGACCTCGCGACGATGGACGAGACCGGGTATGTGCGGATCACCGGCCGGATCAAGGACATGGTGATCCGCGGCGGCGAGAACATCTACCCGCGCGAGATCGAGGAGTTCCTGTACACCCACCCGGACATCCTCGACGCGCAGGTGATCGGCGTGCCCGACGAGAAGTACGGCGAGGAGCTGATGGCGTGGGTGCGGCTCCGGGCCGGCGTCACGTCGTTCACGGCCGCGGACCTGCATGCGTTCGCGGACGGCAGGATCGCGCGACACAAGATCCCGCGCTACGTGCACGTGGTCGAGGAGTTCCCGATGACGGTGTCGGGCAAGGTCCGCAAGGTGGCGATGCGGGAGGAGGCGGTCGCGCTCCTGCGCGGTGCCGAGGCGGTGGACGAGGGGACACGGGGATGACGCGGATCGACGACTTCGCGGTTCGGCAGGGGTTCGCCGCCGGGGACTACACCGCCCTGTACGACTGGTCGGTAGCCCGGCCCGATGCGTTCTGGGGCGCATTGTGGGACTTCCTCGACCTCGGCCCACGGCCCGGGCCGGTGCTCGCATCGGCCGAGATGCCCGGTGCGCGATGGTTTCCCGAGGTGCAGGTCAACTACGTCGATCAGGTCCTGCGACATGCGTCGCTGCCTGGGCCGGCCATCGTCGGGATCGCCGACGACGGCACCCGGATCGAGGTGCCGTGGTCGGAGCTTCCGGGCCGGATCGCGGCGGCCGCTCGGCTGCTGGCGGAGCTCGGTGTGGGCCGGGGCGATCGGGTCGCTGCATACATGCCGGACGTGCCCGAGACCGTGATCGCCTTCCTGGCGACCGCCGCGCTGGGTGCGGTGTGGTCGGGGTGCGGGCAGGACTACGCGCCGCAGGGGGCCGCCGGGCGGATGGCGCAGCTGGAGCCGAGGGTGCTGGTCGCATCGCAGGGGTACGGATACGGCGGCAAGTGGATCGACAAGTCCGCCGACAACGCCGCCCTGGCCGAGTTGCTGGGGGTCCCGCCCGAGCGCGTGGTGACCACGTTGCCGCCCGCGTCGGAGGACGCGGTCGAGGCGGTGAAGGTGCCGTTCGACCACCCGCTGTGGGTGCTCTTCAGCTCCGGTACCACCGGGCGACCCAAGGGCATCGTGCACGGGCACGGCGGCGTGCTGATCGAGCACCTCAAAGTGATGGCCCTGCACAGTGATCTGGGTCCCGGTGACGTGTTCTTCTGGCACACCGCGTTGAGCTGGATGATGTGGAACTATCAGACCGCCGGGCTGTTGGTGGGTTCGACCATCGTCTGCTACAGCGGAAACCCCTTGTACCCCGACGCCGACCGGCTGTGGCAGCTACTCGAGGACGAGGGCGTCACCTACTTCGGCACCAGTCCAGGACAGCTGCAGGCGTCGCGGAAGGCGGGCCTGGACCCGGGATCGGGGCACCGGCTGGCGCTGCGTACGGTGGGATCCACCGGGTCGGCGCTGGCCCCCGATCTGTTCGTCTGGATCGACGAGCATGTGCGGCAGGGTATTCCGGTGTCGTCGGTGAGCGGTGGCACCGATGTGGTGACCGCGTTCGCGGGCGGATCACCGGGAGTTCCGGTGGTCCCCGGCGAGTTGTCGGTGCGCTACCTGGGCGTGGCGCTCGAGGCGTGGGCGCCGGACCGGACACCGCTGGTGGGTGAGGTGGGCGAGATGGTGATCACCGCGCCGATGCCGTCGATGCCCGTGCACTTCTGGAACGACCCCGACGGGGCGAAGTACCGGGCGGCGTACTTCGAGCACGAGTGGGCGGACGGACCCGCGCCGCACATCTGGCGGCACGGCGACTGGGTGGAGCTGACCGAGCGCGGTTCGATGATCATCCGCGGCCGCAGCGATGCGACGTTGAACCGCAACGGGATCCGCATGGGGTCGGCGGACATCTACGAGGTGGTCGAGGCCATCGCGGAGGTCGCCGAGGCCATGGTCGTGGGGGTCGACGGCCCGGACGCGAAGTACTGGATGCCGCTGTACCTCACGCTGGTGCCGGGCGCCTCGCTGACCGACGACCTGGTGGGCCGGATCCGCACGGATGTGCGGAACCGGTTGTCGCCCCGGCACGTTCCCGACGAGGTGGTGCTCGCGCCCGCCATCCCGCACACGCGGACCGGCAAGAAGCTGGAGATCCCGGTGACCGCCATCCTCGCCGGGCGTGAGGTCAACGTGGATCCGCGGTCGGTGGACGATCCCGCGGCGCTGGACTGGTATCGGGAGCAGGGCACCGCGCACGCCTGGTGAACCTGCCGTCGTGACCGATACCGTTCGAGCCGTCGGTGTGCCTGCCGTCAGTTGCAGCCCCACACCAGGATGTACCCACCGCCGGCCTCGTCGATCGCGTCCTGCTCCGCGGACCACAGGTCGTCGCCGTTACCGCCGCCGTACATGCCGTCGCTGTGCGCGACGGCGCCGCATCCGGTGAAGACCGTGAGGACCTTGCACCCGCCGAACCCGCACTCCGCCAATGCGGCCTCGCGGGCGGCGGCGGGTGATTCGTAGTCGAGGGTCCGGCCCCAGGTGCCGTCGTGGTCGACGGCGATCGCGCCCCACGTCCCGTAGGCGTGCGCGGCGGGCGCCACGAGTCCTGCGGTGCCGATGCTGATGGCGGCGGCCACGGCAGCGGCCGTGGTCCGGGTGGTGATCCTGCTGAAGGTGAACATCGTCGGTTCTCTTCCTGTCCGGTGGTGTCAGTTGCCGAGGGTGGATCCGTGGCCGCCGCCGGGCTTCGGGGCGATGGTGGTGATGACGGGTTTGGTGACGGTGACCGTCTCGCCCCACTGGGAGAACGTCAGCGTGAGCGTGGCGCCTGCTGTGGGCGTGATCTGGATCTGTGCCAGCTCGTGATCGCCGGCGGGCTGGATCCACACGGTGGTGGGTACCGGCGTCGTGCCCTTGTCCTTCGAGACGTGTGCGCCGCTGATCGTGGAGACGTCTGCGGCGCTGACGGTGCCGGTGATCTTCTCGACCTGCGCGCCGCCGACGGTGTCGGTGCCGGCGTCCGTCGGGTCGTTCATCGTCGACAGGATGTGCGGTATGCCCGTGGATGGGTCGAACAAAGCCGAGACGTCGTAGATGGAGTCCCCCTTGCCGTAATCGATGTACCTGCCGCCGGTGAGGTCGGCGTACATGTGACCGTCGATGAACACGAACTTCGCATCGACGGTGGCGGCACCCAGGCTCACCGTCGCGGTGCCCTGCGCGGCGACGGTCGGCTTGTTCTGCAGGTCCCCGTCGACGGCGGTGACGGGCAGGTTCGGGACCTTGCCGGACGTCGCCATCGCGAAGTGGACGGTGGCCACGTCGTCGGAGGCCTGTGCGGCGTCCTGCAGCAGCGTCTTGGCGTCGGCCCCGCCGGAGGGGGCCGCGGCCGAGCTCGTGGACATCCCGCTCGTATCGTTCGAGCAGCCGGTCAGGGCGACGGACAGGGCGATGGCCGTCGAGGTCGCGGCGATCGCGATCCGGGGCTTCGGCTTCATTCGGTTCTCCTTGGAGGGCGGATGGTCTGGCGGTGTCGAGACAGACGATGGCCGGAAGCTCTTAAGCGGCGCTTCATTCGGCCTTGGTGTCGACGGATGCGCGCGCTCAAGTGGTGGGCAAGGAGGTGTTAAGGCCGGCCGACGAAGCTACTTCCGACGGATTCGATACGAGTCCGAGAGATCGCTACACGAGAGGGCACGATCACATGGAACCGCAGGGCACGATCCTCCCCGTCTACTTCGTCGCCGACGAGTCCGGCTCGATGGGGCCGTACGTCGGTGAGCTCAACGACGGACTGATCAATCTGCAGGACGCGCTGCAGCGGGAGTCGTTCGCGGCGGCCAAGGTCCGGTTCTCGGTGATCGGCTTCGCCGACGACGCCCGCACCTACCTCGAGCCGGCGGACCTGCGGTCGCTGCCCCAGATGCCCGCGCTGCAGGCTCGCGGCCTCACCTCGTACCAGGCCGCGTTCGACCAGATCGGGTACCGGATCTCGGTGGATGTCCCGTCGCTGAAGGCCGAGGGCTATATGGTCAACCGGCCTGCGGTCTTCTTCCTCACCGATGGTGCGCCGAACAACAGCGAGGACTGGCGCGCCGCCCGCGACTACCTGCTTGCGCAGCCTGCCGCGGCGAACATCCTGGCGTTCGGCATCGGCCAGGCCGATGCCGCCACCGTCCGGGAGGTCGCGACCAAGGACCAGTACGCCTTCATCGCCGCGCGCGGGGTCGACACCGGCATGGCGATCAGTGAGTTCATCACGTCGCTCACCCAGTCCGTGATCAGCTCGGGGCAGGCCCTCGCGTCCGGCGCCGGTCAGCTGCAGATGGAGAAGCCCGAGGGCTTCTCGCTCGCCGTCGACCTGGTGTGACGGGAGATGGGTGAGAGCAGGCACGCCTGGGAGAACCTCAAGAACAGCGCTCGCGAGTTGTTCGGTGCCGCGCAGCGGGATCTGGACGCGAGTACCGGTCCGGGAACGCAGGGTGGTCCCCAGCAGGTTCCTGGGGGATACGGTGCGTTCGGGGGCCACGGCGGGCCGGGGGGATACGGCGGGCCGGGGGGATATGCCGGCGACGGCTCCCACGAGACGACGGTGATCGTGCCGACAGCCGCCGCCGGCCCGCGGGTGGCGCAGCCGGGACCCAGCGGTCCGGCACCGTCGGCGCCCGGGCAGGTGCCGCCCCCGCAGACGGCGGTCCGCGTGCCGCAGGGCGCCCCGCCGGCGCCGGTGCAGGGCACGATACGCATCGCTCCCGTCGTGGTCGGGACGCCCTCGCCGACCGTCGAGCCGGTGCCCACCGACGCACGCTTCCGTACGCTGCCGTTCCGCCCGGACACCGTCGTCGACGGTTGGAGCAGCGAGTTCGCCTGTGTGCGAGGGGCTTCGCTGCGCGGGCAGTTCCACCGGTACAACGGGGCGCCACGGCAGGACGACATGGCGCTGCACAGGCTGCCCAGCGGTCGGGTCGTGATCGCGGTCGCCGACGGGGTGTCGTCGGCGCGGTTCTCGCATTTCGGCTCGACCGCCGTGGTGCGCTTCGTTGCTCAGTGGATCGCGGCACGGGCCGCCGAGGTCGGCGCGCCGGTCGACTGGACCGCGCTGGTCAAGGGGGCCGCGTGGGTCCTGGTCGAGCAGGCGCAAGCGATCCTCGGCGGCGACGCGCCCGATCCGGCGGCCACGGAGAAGAACCTCGCCACGACACTGGTGGTCGCGGTGCTCGACCCGACCGAGACCGGGGAACTCGCCGTGCAGGTGTACGGCGTCGGCGACTCGTGCGCTTGGGTACTCGCCGACGGGACCTTCCACCCGTTGCTCGGCGGCAAGGCCGCCGACGCCGCCGGGCTGTCCAGCTCGGCCGTGTCGGGACTGCCGCGCGTGCCCGACACCGTCGCTCCGGTCACGACGAGAATCCCTGCAGGAGTGGCATTCCTGGTGGGCACCGACGGTATCGGCGACCCGCTCGGCGCGGGGACGGGCGGGGTCGGGGACCTTCTGCGCGCGGTGCTGTGCCCTGGTCCGCCGTCGCAGCTCGAGTTCGCCAACGCGCTGGACTTCAGCCGAGAGACCTTCGACGACGACCGCACGCTGGTCGCGGTCTGGTCCACCGGTGAGTCGCTTCCACCGAGCCCCGCCCCGCAGGCGCAGCAGACCGACTCTCATAATGGAGCCGAGTCGACGGCCGTCGTCGAGGTCGACGGGCGCGAGACCGGAGACACGCGAGAGCAGGGGTGACGACGACGGTGGCCGGTGCGATCGATCGAGACCGCTTGGGCGGCATGGCCAAGATCAGCCAGGGTGGTCAGGGCGTCGTCTATGCGGCACCGGCCGTGCGAACCGCGTTCACCCCGCACATGGTCTACAAGGAGTACCGGCCCGAGGTGCTTGCGCAGCTCGACGGCGCCGCCCTGGCCGCGATGCCGGTGTTCCTCGAATCACTTCCCGCGGCGGCGGGGAGGCGGATGATCAACCTATCGGCGTGGCCGTGCGCGATCGTCGAGAAGAACGGTAGTCCAACCGGTTTCGTGATGCCCAGGATCCCGGACGAGTTCTTCGTCTCTATCACGACGGTCAAGGGCGTGTCCCGCCAGATGGCCGAGTTGCAGCACATCTTGAACCCGGTGGACATACTACGGCAGCGCGGGCTGCTGGTGTCGGAGGTCGAGCGCTACTCGCTACTCCGCAGCGTCGCCGACAACCTCGATTTCCTACATACGCACGGCGTGGTCGTCGGCGACCTCTCGCCGAAGAATCTGTTGTTCTCCCTCGACCGTTCGCATCCGCACAGCTACTTCATCGACTGCGACGCCATGCGCGTGGGCGGCCGGAGCGTGATGCCCCAGCTCGAGACGCCGGGCTGGTCGGTACCCGCGGGCGAGGAACTCGCTACGCCACAGTCGGATTCGTACAAGCTCGGGCTGCTTGCGTTGCGGCTCCTGGTCGCCGAGCAGGACGTCACGGATCCCCGCATGTTGCCGGCGTTCGTCACACCCATGTTGCGGCAGTTGGTGACCGACACGCTGACCCGTCCGGCCCGGCAGCGGCCGGGGCCGGCGGTGTGGGATCGCGTCCTCGTGCAGGCGGTACGCGCCGCCCACGTCCGGCAGGGCATGACCCGGTAGCGTCCCCGACGCTGTATTCGAATCCCTGTGATCGGTAGTCGGCGGGTGGGCATGCGTCGGCCGCCGCCGGCGTTCGTCGTTGTATGAGTACCGAACCTGTCATCGGCGCCGCACTGTCGTTCGCGGGCACGGGCAACGCGGTCGACGACGTCATCGAACGCGCCCGGGTCGCCGCGGCCGCCGGGCTCGGCGCGGTCTGGCTGGGGCAGCGGTTCGACTACGACGCGATCGCGCTTGCGGCACTGATCGGCCGCGAGATTCCGGGCGTCACCGTAGGGAGCTCGGCGGTGCCCATCTTCGGCCGCCACCCGATCATCGTTGCAGCTCAGGCGCAGACCGCCCAGGCGGCGACGCACGGCCGCTTCCAACTGGGGCTGGCGTTGGGGGCGGCGGAGCTGACGGAGAAGGCGTTCGGCATCGAGTTCCGGCGCCCGGCGCTGCGTCTGCAGGAGTTCCTGATCGCGACCCGCGAGCTGTTCGCGACCGGCACCGTCGACTTCCGCGGGGAGGAGCTCAGCGCGCAGGCGCCCCTGCCGACCTCGCTTCCGGGTGCGGATCCGGTGCCACCGATCCTGGTCGCCGCGCTGTCGCCGCGCGCGCTCGCCGTGTCGGGGCGGTATGCCGACGGGATCCTGCCCAATCTCGCCGCGCCGCGCGTGCTCGAGGGGCATATCGTCCCCGCGGTCACCGCGGCGGCGGAAGAGGCTGGACGGCCGGCACCTCGGATCGTGGCCGCGGTGACCGCGTTGGTGACCGACGATCCCGCTGCCGGGCGCGAGAGGCTCTTCGCCGCAACGGGTTTCTACGAAAGGGTGCCGTCGTATCGGAGGGTGCTCGAGCTCGGTGGCGCCACGCGTGCGGGCGAGATCGGCCTGGTGGGTTCGGCCGCGGACGTGCGGGCCGGGTTGCACGAGTACCTGGACGCGGGGGCGACCGAGCTGATCCTCACGCAGACCGGGCTGCTCGGGCGCGAGGTCGAGCGCGCGACGTGGGAGGTGGCCGCCACGGTCGGTCGGTGATGTGGTCGCCGAAGCCCGTCTACTGGAGCGGACGGCCCTGGTCGTCGCGGACTCTTCCGGTGAACATCAGGATGCCGTCGATGATCGCGCAGACCAGCATGGCCAGCCCGATGACGAGCAGGATCCCGTCGATCACGATCAGCGGGCCGTTGTTCCCGGCCACGTAGAACAGGATGCGGCCGATGAAGCCCAACGTCGACAGGACCAGCTGGATGGTGCCGAGCTTCTTCGAGCCCGCGTAGATCCGGCCGATACCGAGGATCCCGAGGGTTACTCCCGGGACCAGCTGCAACGCCCCCGCGGCCACCTTGCTCTTGTCGGACGTCGGGGACGGGAACTGTCCCGCGCCGAACTGCCCCGCACCGAACTGCCCTGCGTCGAACTGTCCCGCGTCGAACTGTCCCGCGCCGAACTGCCCCGCACCGAACTGCCCTGCGTCGAACTGTCCCGCGCCGGACTGTCCGGGGGTGAACTGTTGCTGCCCGAACTGTTGCTGCCCGAACTGTTGCTGCCCGAACTGTTGCTGCCCGAATGGGGGCTGCTCCGGCTGCGCGCCGGTGAATGCCTGCTGGTACCGCGGGATCTGCGGCCCGCTCGGATTCGGCTGCTCCGGCTGCTGCGGGTCCTGGGGAGGCCGCGTGGGCGCGGCTTGCGCGCCGGCGCCGTAGCTCGGGCGGTACGACTTCACCGGGCCACCCGGGGGGAACTGCGGCTCGGCCGTAGGCCGCGGCGGGTACGGGCTGTAGGGATCGGTCATCTGTGATCGGCTCCGTGCTCGGTGGGCCTCCGGGGGGAGGGGGACGGATCACATCGTGCCGACCGGTTCTTGCCGCGCGCTTACCTCCGGATTGGGGCGCGTTCGGCTGACCGGCGGAGGACCGTCGGCCGATCGCGCTCGATCAGGGCGCTACCGCGACGAGCACGATGGCCACGCAGATCACCACGCCGATGCCGACCGCGAGCAGGACGAGCATGAGCCGGCGCGGCGCGCGCTCGCGTGGGTCGTCCGACCGCGTGAGCTGCTCACGGCGCCGCTCGGCGAGGGACGGGTGGGTGGGGGACTCCTGCGCCGGGTCCTCACTGGTGCGCCACCGTCGCTGGTCCAGTTCGCGCACGTCGTCGACTTCGGCCGGGAGACGTTCGACGACGACCTCCCTGGGCCTGTCGTCGGGCATCAGTCTGTACGACGGCTATCGAACGAGCTACGCCGATCACCTGGCGTCGTCCCTGGCACCGCCGCGCGAGGCGATCGCGGGCGATCGGACGTCCGGTGTCGAACTGATCGGGGAGACGCTCACGACGATGGTCGTTCGGCTTGGAAACCCCGGCGAGGCACGGGCGTACCTGCGCGACGAGGCGTTCGACCCCGGCTTGCCGCGCACGCAACTGCCGGGAATCGCCGCGGGGAGTGGTGAATGCGTGCAGAGCGATGCCGACTACCAGTGCGGCGTGACGTCGGGTCGCTACGTCACCCTGAGCGTCAATTCGTCGCGGGCCGACGCCGAGCAGGAGGCGTCTGCCGCATACCTGATCCTCCGCCGCGCAGGCTGAGTCGCCGCCGTCGCGGCATGGATCCGTCACGCGTCGTGGTGGTCGGGTACGGCGATGAGGTGGTTGCTGACGATGGGGTGGTTACTTCGGTGCCCCCGCCCCACGTGCAGCTGCAGGGCGCTGGTGACCAGGGGGAAGTGGCTGAATGCCTGCGGGGTGTTTCCCAGTTGCCGCTTGGCGACAGGGTCCCATTCCTCGCTGAGCAGGCCGACGTCGTTGCGCAGGGTCAGCAGACGGTCGAACAGTGCGGTGGCCGCGGTTCGTCGGCCGGCCAGGTGGAGCGCATCGACGAGCCAGAACGAACAGGCCAGGAACAGGCCTTCCCCGCCGACGAGCCCGTCATCGGAGTCGCCGGTGTCGTACCGTTTCACCAGTCCGTCCTCCGTGAGTCCGTTCTGGATGGCGGCGATGGTGCCCAGCACCCGAGGGTCCTTCCCCGGCAGGAAGCCGACGCGGGGGATCATCAGTAGCGCCGCGTCCAGGCCGGGCTCGCCGTAGGACTGGGTGAAAGTGTTGCGGTCGGCGTCGTAGCCGTGGGTGAGGACGTCGGCGTGAATGGTGTCGGCAAGGGCCTCCCACCTGTCGGCCGGCCCTTCCAGGTCGGGACGGGAGCGCACCGCGAAGGCCATCCGGTTGGCGCCCACCCAGGCCAGGACCTTGGAGTGCGTGAACTGCCTGCGGGCTCCGCGCATCTCCCAGAGCCCGTTATCGGGCTGGTCCCACGTGCCCTCCAGATGGTCCATCAGCGCTACCTGCATGTCCCAGGCGGTGTCGTGCGCGGTGATGCCGGCGTTGCGGGCCAGCGAGAGGCTGTCCAGGGTCTCGCCCCACACGTCGAGTTGCAGCTGATCGGAGGCGGCGTTGCCGGTGCGCACCGGTGTGGAGTGCTCGTAACCCGCCAGCCACGGCAGTTCGGCTTCGGGGATGTAGCGGGTGCCGTCGAGGGCATACATGATCTGCAGTCGGGCCGGGTCGCCGGCGACGGCGCGCAGTAGCCATTCGCGCCACGCCTTCGCCTCGGCGAGATGCCCGGCAGAGATCAGGGCCTGCAGGGTGTACGTGGAGTCCCGCAGCCAGCAGTAGCGGTAGTCCCAGTTGCGGGGGCCGCCGATCTGCTCGGGCAGCGATGTGGTCGGCGCGGCCACGATTCCGCCGGTCGGCTTGTAGGTGAGCGCCTTCAAGGTCAGCAGCGATCGCGTGATCGGGTCGCGGTACGCGCCACGCATGGGGTTTCCCTGCGCGACCCAGTCGGTCCAGAAACGCAGGGTGTCGGCCAAGGCGTCTTCGGCGTCGACGGTCTTCGGCGGCGGTTCGTGGCTGGGGTTCCAGGTGAGTACGAACGGTACTCGGTCACCGCGGCGGACGGTGAAGTCCGACACCGTGTTCATCTCGTGGCCGCGTGTGGGGACAGGGGTGCGGAGCCGGACCCGGTTCGGGCCGGCCAGGGCCTCCGTGCGGTCGCCGTGCTGGCGGACCCACGGAACGACCCGGCCGTATTCGAATCGCAGCCTCAGCTCGGAGTGCATCGCGACCGTCCCGCGAACGCCTTCCACGATGCGGACGACGTCGGGGGCGTGTCCGCGTGGCGGCATGAAGTCGATGACCCGAACGGTTCCCTCAGGGGTGACCCATTCCGTCTCCAACACCAGGGTGTCGCCGATGTAGCGACGGCGCGTGCAGGGCCCGCCCGCTACCGGCGCGACGGTCCAGTGCCCCGCATCCGGGGTGTCCACCAGCGCTGCGAAGCAGGCTGGTGAATCGAACCTGGGCAGGCACAGCCAGTCGATCGACCCGGTGGTGCTCACCATCGCAGCGGTATGCAGGTCACCCAGCAGGGCGTAGTCCTCGATGCGGGTCATAGCCTCCAGCATGCCAGCGGGAACGGTTCGACTCGACGGAACACGGGTACGGTGGCAGTGCAGGTGCACGACGTAGGGCGGATCCAGCTACGGGCGGCCCGGCGGGCGAGAGCGCATACCACGAATCGATCTGACGGGATGTTCGCCGTGTTGCTACAGGGCAAGTCGATCGTCGTCACGGGCGGCAACAGCGGCATCGGGGAGGCGATCGTGCTCGCCGCCGTGGCCGAGGGCGCGAACGTCGTCATCGACTACGTCGCTGATCCCGAGGCGACCACCTCGCTGATCGCGAAGGTCGAGGGCGCCGGCGGCCGCGCCGTCGGAGTCCGCGCCGACGTGTCGCAGCCTGCGGACCTGCAGGCGCTGGTCCAGCAGGCGGTCGACTCCTTCGGTCGGCTCGACGTGCTGATCAACAACGCCGGGATCGAGACACGCACCTCCCTGTTGGATACCAGCGAGGCCGACTTCGACAAGGTCGTCGCGGTCAACATGAAGAGCGCGTTCTTCGGCACCCAGGCAGCCGCACGGCAATTCATCAGCCAGGGTGGTGGCGGTCTGGTCTTGAACATCTCCTCGGTGCACGAGGACTGGCCGATGCCCGGCAACATCGCCTACTGCGTGTCCAAAGGCGGCATCCGGATGTTGACCCGTACCGCCGGAGTCGAACTCGGACCCCACGACATCCGCGTCATCAACATCGCCCCCGGTGCCGTGGCCACCCCCATCAACGCAGCGACCGAAGCCGATGCCGCGAAGATGAAGGCCCTCGACGCGGCCATCCCCCTCGGCCGGATGGCGCACGCCGCCGAGATCGCCGACATCGCAGTGTTTCTCGCCTCGGGAAAGGCCGGTTACATGACTGCGACCACCGTGGTCGTCGACGGCGGCATCACGCAGGGCAGCGTCGGGCTGTGAAGATCGAAACCGCCTTCGCCGACGAACCCTGTCGGGACACGAAGCGGCGTGAGCCTACTTCGGGGCGTGCTGGAACATGAGGTACTCCGCAGACACGGTCTGTCGGACGGGTGAGATCTGAGTCATCGTACGAATAACATGTTGTGTTAGATCGCTTAACGGAGGCTTTCTGACGGCTGAACGGCCTGGCGGAGCGCGCTCGCGCCGAAGACTGCTCCCTGAAATCGACCACGGAGCGGCCCGACCCGCGGTATGCGCGGGGGCGCGCCGCTCAGTCGGCGATCTCAGGGCGCTCTCGGGATGCCGGCCCCGATCACGGCGCGGTGGTAGCGGAACCTGCTCGGTCACCGGCTTCCGTCGGCTGAGGTGTCGCGGTCCACTTGTTACCGTGGCCGCGTGATGGGTGCGGGTGGCAGAGCGCATGTGGTGGCCGGACTGTTCGGCATCGTGGCGGGCCTGCTGGTGACGATCGGCGCCGCGCTACCCGCCGTGACGGTGCACGCGTCGGAGCTGGCGCTGGGCGTACCGGCACCGTCGTTCCCCGCGACGTTCGCCGCCCGAATCGCCGGAATAGTGTGTGCGGCACTGGGTCTCGCAGTCACGGTACTGGGGGCGCGGGTGCGCCCGGCGCTGTCGGTGGCGTGGTCGGGGCTGCCGCTCACCGTCGTCGCCGTGCTGGTGCCGGCACTGGCGGCGACCGCGGCGCCGTCGGGCCTGGACGCGCTGGTGACGCTGGGGGCCGCGCTGCCCCGTTTCACCCTCTCGCTCGGCGCCTGGCTGCTGATCTCGGGGGCCGTGCTGGGCGTGGCGGCGGGAATCGCGTGCCTCGTGGCCGGCAACGCCGATCGCGACGCGGCCCCTGCCATGCCGGGCGACGACGGCGGTGGCCCACCTGCCGCGCTCCGTGCTGCGGCGGCGGTGGCGGGGGTCGTCGCCGTCGTCGGGCTGCTGCTCCCGGCGTACTCCTCGCCGCTCGGCTCGGCCCCGTGGATCGGGCGCGACGCGCTGCCGGCCGTCGAGACCTGGACGCAGTCGGGGGTGGCGGTGGCACTCGCCGTCGTCGCCGTTCTGGTACCCCGATCCCGCCCTGCGCGTGCCGTCGCGCTGGCGCTCGGGGCCGCGCTGGTCGCCACCGATTACGCACTGTTGGCACGCGGCCCTGCCGGTGCCACGGCGGCCTCCGGAAGTTACTGCTCGGTAGCCGGTGCGGTGCTGTTCGTGCTGGTCGCGGTGGTGGTCCCGATGGTCGGGCGGCGCCCCGCACAGTGACCTAGCACACTTGTCGCGGGTGCGCACAATAGGGAATTCGACGGGGAATAGAGTCGACGCCGGACCCGTGCCGAAGCGGGCGCACACATGTAGACAACAGATGGTGAGCTGATGGATCTCTTCGAATACCAGGCGAAGGAACTGTTCGTCAAGCACGGCGTGCCGACCTCGCCGGGTCGGGTCACGGACAACGCCGCCGACGCACGCGCGATCGCCGAGGAAATCGGCAAGCCTGTGATGGTCAAGGCTCAGGTCAAGGTGGGTGGCCGCGGCAAGGCCGGGGGCGTGAAGTACTCCGCCGATGCGGACGCCGCCCAGGCCAACGCGGAGGCCATCCTCGGGCTGGACATCAAGGGCCACATCGTCAAGAAGCTCCTCGTCGCCGAGGCCAGCGACATCGCCGAGGAGTACTACATCTCCTTCCTGCTGGACCGTGCCAATCGCACCTACCTCGCCATGTGCTCCGTCGAGGGTGGCGTCGAGATCGAGGTCACCGCGGTCGAGAACCCCGACGCCCTCGCCAAGATCCCCGTCGACGCCGTGACGGGCGTCGACCTCGCGACCGCCCGCTCGATCGCCGAGGCCGGCAAGCTGCCTGCCGAGGTCCTCGACGCCGCGGCTGTCACCATCCAGAAGCTGTGGGAGGTCTTCGTCGGCGAGGACGCCACCCTCGTCGAGGTCAACCCGCTGGTCCGCACCCCCGACGACCAGATCCTCGCTCTCGACGGCAAGGTGACGCTGGACGAGAACGCCGACTTCCGGCACCCCGACCACGAGGCATTCGCCGACGCCGGGTCGACGGACCCGCTCGAGCTCAAGGCCAAGGAGAACGACCTCAACTACGTCAAGCTCGACGGCCAGGTCGGCATCATCGGCAACGGCGCCGGCCTCGTCATGTCGACGCTGGACGTGGTGGCCTACGCCGGCGAGAAGCACGGCGGCGTGAAGCCCGCGAACTTCCTCGACATCGGCGGCGGCGCCTCGGCGGCCGTGATGGCCGCGGGCCTCGACGTGATCCTCGGTGACGAGCAGGTCAAGAGCGTCTTCGTGAACGTCTTCGGCGGCATCACCGCGTGCGACGCGGTCGCCAACGGCATCGTCGGCGCCCTGCAGACCCTCGGCGACGAGGCCAACAAGCCGCTGGTGGTGCGCCTCGACGGTAACAACGTCGAGGAGGGACGCAAGATCCTCGCCGACTTCAACCATCCGCTGGTGACGGTGGTCGGGACCATGGACGATGCGGCTGACAAGGCCGCCGAGCTGGCGAACAAGTAAGGGACGCAAGAATGTCTATCTTCCTCACCAAGGACTCCAAGGTCATCGTCCAGGGCATCACCGGCGGCGAGGGCACCAAGCACACCGCCCTGATGCTCAAGGCGGGCACCCAGGTGGTAGGCGGCGTCAACGCCCGCAAGGCCGGCACCACCGTGTCGCACACCGACTCCGACGGCAACCCCGTCGAGCTGCCCGTCTTCGGCTCGGTCGCCGAGGCGATCGAGAAGACCGGCGCCGACGTCTCCATCGCGTTCGTCCCGCCGAAGTTCGCCAAGGACGCCGTGATCGAGGCCATCGACGCCGAGATCCCGCTGCTCGTCGTGATCACCGAGGGCATTCCGGTGCAGGACTCGGCGTACTTCTGGGCCTACAACGTCGATAAGGGCGAGAAGACCCGCATCATCGGCCCCAACTGCCCGGGCATCATCACCCCCGGTGAGGCCCTCGTCGGAATCACCCCGAACAACATCACCGGGACCGGCCCCGTCGGCCTCGTGTCGAAGTCGGGCACCCTGACTTACCAGATGATGTACGAGCTGCGTGACTTCGGCTTCTCCACCGCCATCGGCATCGGCGGCGACCCGGTGATCGGCACCACCCACATCGACGCCATCGAGGCGTTCGAGAAGGACCCCGACACCAAGGTCATCGTGATGATCGGTGAGATCGGCGGCGACGCCGAGGAGCGCGCCGCCGACTACATCAAGGCCAATGTCAGCAAGCCGGTCGTCGGTTACGTCGCAGGCTTCACGGCCCCCGAGGGCAAGACGATGGGTCACGCCGGCGCCATCGTCTCCGGCTCCTCGGGCACCGCACAGGCCAAGAAGGACGCCCTCGAGGCGGCCGGTGTGAAGGTCGGCAAGACCCCGTCGGAGACCGCGGCGCTCGCCCGCGAGATCCTGCAGGCACTGTAGTTCGTCCGTACCACATCCGACCCCGCCGCGCATGGTTCGCGGCGGGGTCGGGTGCGTTTCGTCCCGGCCTTGTCGGATGCGCCGTGTATAAGGTGAGGCGAGGGTTCTTCGGAACCGAACGAAGCGACATGCGATGGCGGGAGTAGGTCATGACGTATTCAGGCGGGGGCTACGGATCGGGCCAATCGGGCCAGTCCGGGTACGGCCAGCAGGGTGAGTCGGGGCAGTCCGGGTACGGCCAGCAGGGCCAGTCCGGCTACGGACAGGGGGGCTCGTACGGGCAGAGTGAGACGCCAGGCTACGGTCAGGGCGGCTACGGGCAGTCGGGTCAGTCCCACGGTCAGCAGGGCCAGGGCTACGGCCAGCAGGGCCAGTCGGGGTACGGCTACCCGGGGTATGGCCAGCAGGCCGGGTCGCCCGCGCAGGGGTACGGGCAGTACTCGCCGTACGGTGGCGGTCCGCAGCAGATCGCGCCCGCCGCGCCGCGCAAGCCGGTGGACCTGGGCCGGATCCTGTCGATCGCCGTCGCCGCGGCGGGCGTGATCACGTTCCTCACCGGCTTCCTCGAGTTCTTCAGCCAGACCGAGTCGTCTGCGCTGATCAGCATCACGCGCACCGCCAACGGCTTCCAGACGCCGCTGCTGACTGCGCTGGGGCTGGTGCTCGCCGCGGGGGTGTCGGGTGGGCTCAGCCTGGTCTCGCGGAACCACACCGGCCGGACTCCGGCCGCGGGGCTTGCGGTGGCGGGCTTCCTGACGCTGCTGTTCGGCTCGTTCGAGATCTCGGGCGCGTCGTTCGGCCTGTGGATCGCGCTGGTGTTCGCGCTTCTCACCGCGGGTGCCGCCGTGGGGCTCGTCCTGGTCGAGGCGGGAATCGTGGGCGGACCGGCCGCGAGTGCGGCCTCGTCGACCGGTGCCGACGCGTCGGCGACGACGGTGGCGGGCTCGTCCTCGGCAGGCGGCCAGCAGTGGCCCGGTTACGGACAGTCGGGTGCCGCGCAGTCCGGTGCCGGCGGTCAGTCCACCGGCGCGCAGTCCGGTGGAACGCATTCGGGTGCGCCGCAGACCAGCGCGTCGAGCTACGGCTACGGCGCCGCCGCTGAGCAGCCGGCCGCGTCGCAGGCGGGGCAGTCGTCAGGAGGGCAGGGCTACGGCGGGTACCAGGGGCAGTACACCGGCCAGCCGCAGGCGGGCCAGACGCCGTCCTCGCCGTCGCAGTCCGGCCCGGCTGCATCCTCGTCCTACTCGCCGTCGTACGGGGCGAGCCAGTCGAGCGCTGGCCAGCAGGGCGCGAGCCCGTCCGGGCAGTCGGGCTACGGCTCGGCGCCGTCCGCGGGCTCCGGCGCGACCCCGTCGGAGAACCCGTACGACGAGAAGACCACCGCGTTCCGCCCCTCGGGGGGCACGTCGTCGACGGGGCAGGGATCGTCGGACACGCGCGACAGCGGACCGACGCAGTCGTCCTGACCCGAGGTCGCTGAGCGACTGCGAACGCACCGCCGAGCCCGTTTCCCTGGACGAGGGAGACGGGCTCGGTGCGTATTTCCTGCACCGTGATCGGGAACGGAGACGTCGACGCGGCGCGGGTGCGGGTGCGACGCAGCTGCGTCGTTCCTCACGTGCGGCGCGCCTGATCGACTCGCGCGGTGCGCGATGACATCGTGGGGTGCGATGAACATCCGCCCCGCCCGCCTTCGCCCGATGGGCGATGCCCGCTCCCTGTTCGCCGTCGCCTTCGGTCCGTCGATGGTGACGCTCGTCGTGGTGGCGGTGGTCGGCACGCTGGTGATGGTCACCCAGCAGTCGGATCTGGCCGCCGCGTTCGCCACCGTCGCGGAGCTGTGGCTGGCCGTGCACCAGGTGCCCGTCACCGTCAGCGACATCACCGTCAGCGTCCTACCGCTCATGCCTACGGTGCTGCTGCTGGCCGGAGTCGCTCGGGTGTGCCGGACGGCCACCCGTCCCGGTCGGCCGCTCTCGGAGCTGCGGACGGTGCTGCTGTGTGCGATCGCCGGGCCGGTGCTGTTCACTGCCATCGCCCTGGCGGTGGTCAACGACGCGACCGGCACGTTCACCGTGGGCACCCCTCCGCCGCTCGCCGCGTTCCTCTACACGGTGGGTGTCCACCTGCTGGGCGCTCTGATCGGGCTGGCTCCCGCGTACTGGCGCGAGATCGGTGACCTGCTGCGCATCCCACGGTGGATGGACGACGTGGTGGTGGACACCGCCCGGGCACTGGCCGCGTTCGCGGTGGCGGGGGCCGCGATCGTCGTGGTGCGCCTGGCTGTGCAGTGGCACACCGTGGCAGCGCTGGTCGAGACGGGCAACGGCGGTGTCGGAATGTTCTGCCTGACCGTCTTGTCGATGCTGTATCTGCCCAACGTGATGCTCGGCGCCGCTGGGATCACCGTGGGTGCCGGCGCGCAGGTGGGGCCCGTCGCCGCGAGCCTGTTCTCGGCCGCGCCGGGTCAGGTCCCCGCGGTGCCGATTCTGGCGGTGCTGCCCGGCGGGGAGGCGCCGCACTACCTCCTGGTGTTGCTGCTGGTCCCAGCTGCGGTCGCCGTCTCGGTGGGGCGTCGCTGCGCGGCGCGCGAATACGAGGTGTGGCCGGTGTTGCGCGCGCTGGTTCTGACCGCGCTGCTGACGGCGGCCGGCCTGGCTGCGATCACCTGGGTCGCCGGCGGCGAACTCGGCGGCATCGGGCACGCGGGGGTGGACCTGCCGCAGTTGTTCGGGTTCACCTTCGCCTGGATCGCGCTGGTCGGTGCGCTCACCGCGCTCGCGGTGCAGCAGTTCGGCGACACCCGCGCCGTGCGCGCGACCCGCCGTAGCGAGGAGGCCGTGGCCGGCCCCGCCGGGTACGCGACCTACAGCGACGAGGCCGAGCCGGTCGACGACGAGGTTCCGGTCGGATCCGTGGCCCACCGCGAGGGGGCCCCCGAGGAGACCGGCGTCGCCGGTGGCGGCGGCGAGCTGGACGGCGCAGCCGAGCCCGACGATCACGCAGCCGAGCCGGAGTCCGCGCGCGAGCCCGCGCCCGAGTCCGACGCCGACGAGTCCGACGACGACACAGGCGATTTCGATGCCGTGAGCGACGAGCCGACCGAGGACCTGCGCCCGACCCGGGTGCCGGTCGTCGTCGACCCGCCGCGCGCGGAACGTCCGGAGCGCCGTCCCGAGCGCGGAACTCGGCCGGCACTGTCGGCGGGGCGGCCGGCGGGCCGTCGAGCATCGTCTGCGGCCGGGCGCTCCGGCCGTGACCAGGTGGTCTCCGATGTCGAGGAGCTGGACAGCTACACCTTCGGCGAGTGACCACACGCGAGGCGGTGCAGACGGGGCCGCGGCCGGCACCGTCGGCCGCGGCGACTACCCTTGCCCGGTACTGCCCGTTCCCCGAGGAGACCTCCGCTGGACACCCCACCCGTCACCGTCGTGCCGCCGTGTGCGCCCGCTCGGATCGTCGTCCTGGCGTCGGGGACCGGCTCGCTGTTGCAGGCGCTGCTCGCGGCGACCGCGGCACCGGGCTACCCGGGCTCCGTCGTGGGCATCGTCGCGGACCGCGACTGCCGTGCCGTCCACATCGCGGCCGAGGCGGGCCTGCCCGCCACCGTCGTACGTCTCGGTGACCATCCGGGCCGGGCCGCGTGGGACGATGCGCTGCTCACCGCGGTCGACGGGCTGGCACCCGACCTGGTCGTCGCGGCGGGCTTCATGAAGCTCCTCGGTCCCGGGTTCATCCGGGCGTACGGTGGCCGGGTGATCAACGCACACCCCGCGCTGCTTCCCGCCTTCCCCGGGGCGCACGCGGTGCCGGACGCGCTGGCGTACGGCGTCGCCGTCACTGGATCGACGGTGCACCTGGTGGACGACGGGTTGGACACTGGGCCGATCCTCGCGCAGGAGCCCGTCGCGGTGCAGGCGGGCGACACCGTGGAGACCCTGCACGAGCGGATCAAGGTCGTAGAACGGCGGCTTCTAGCCGAGGTCGTCGCCGACGTGGCCGTGCGCGGCTACACCCTGGAAGGACGAAAGGTCACACTTCGATGAGCAGCATCCCGTTCAAGCGCGCCTTGATCAGCGTGTATGACAAGTCAGGGTTGGTGGAGCTGGCGACGGGGCTCGCCCAGGCGGGCGTCGAGGTCGTGTCGACCGGCTCTACCGCCAAGACCATCGCGGATGCGGGTGTGCCCGTGACGCGAGTCGAGGACCTGACCGGTTTCCCGGAGTGCCTCGACGGCCGCGTCAAGACCCTGCACCCGCGGGTGCACGCCGGCATCCTCGCCGACACCCGGCTGCCCGAGCACGTGCAGCAGCTCAAGGAACTCGGCGTGGAGCGGTTCGAGCTCGTGGTGGTGAACCTCTACCCGTTCACCGACACCGTCGCGTCCGGGGCGACTGAGGACGAGTGCGTCGAGCAGATCGACATCGGCGGGCCGTCGATGGTGCGTGCCGCGGCCAAGAACCATCAGTCGGTGACGGTGATCGTGTCGCCCGACGACTACTCCGCAGTGGTCGACAACGCACGCGTCGGATTCCCGCTGGAGCAGCGGAAGGCGTTCGCCGCGAAGGCGTTCCGGCACACTGCCGACTACGACGTGGCCGTCGCGACCTACATGACCGATGTGGTGGCGCCGCAGCCGACCGACGGACCCGGCGCCCGCTTCCCGCTGTGGATGGCCGGTACGTGGAACCGCTCGAACGTGCTTCGGTACGGCGAGAACCCGCATCAGGAGGCCGCGCTGTACGTGACGCAGGGCGGCCTCGGGCTGGCCGAGGCGCAGCAGTTGCACGGCAAGCCGATGAGCTACAACAACTACACCGACGGTGACGCCGCGTGGCGCGCCGCGTGGGACTTCGTCGACCCGGCGGTGGCGATCATCAAGCACGCCAACCCCTGTGGGATCGCGATCGGCAAGGACGTCGCGCAGGCACATCGGCGCGCCCACGCCTGCGACCCCGTGTCGGCGTACGGCGGCGTGATCGCGGCCAACCGCGAGGTGAGCATCGAGATGGCCGAGCAGGTGGCGGACATCTTCACCGAGGTGATCATCGCGCCCGGGTATGCAGACGGTGCCCTCGCCTCGCTGACCCGGAAGAAGAACATCCGCGTGTTGCTCGCGCAGCCGCCGGTCCTGAGCACCGAGGTCAAGCAGATCTCCGGTGGACTGCTGCTGCAGGACTCCGACAAGGTCGACGCCCCCGGCGACAACCCGGAGAACTGGACGCTCGCCACCGGGGAGGCTGCCGACGAGGCCACCCTTGCCGACCTCGAATTCGCCTGGCGGGCGGTTCGTTCGGTGAAGTCGAACGCCATCCTCCTGGCGTCGCGCGGCGCCTCGGTGGGCGTGGGCATGGGGCAGGTCAACCGGGTCGACGCGGCGCAGCTCGCCGTGAATCGCGCCGGTGACCGCGTCGTGGGCTCGGTGGCCGCGTCCGATGCGTTCTTCCCGTTCCCCGACGGCCCGCAGATCCTGATCGACGCCGGCGTCAAGGCGATCGTGCAGCCGGGCGGCTCGATCCACGACAAGGAGGTCATCGAGGTCGCCCAGGAGGCGGGCGTGACGATGTACTTCACGGGGACGCGCCACTTCGCGCACTAGGGCACTCGCTCCTGTGGTCGCCCACCCGCGGATTCCGCGACTGGGCGACCACAGGTGTCTGCGGGGTGGAACCGCACCCGGGGCTGGTGCGTCCAATTGGTATGGGGGACCAACCTGCCACGGGACGACGACGGCGCTCCGCGGCTCGGCGGAAGACATATGCGGCGCTTCCCGCCGATCACGACGGCGTCGTATCGTCGGCACGACTGCGCGGTATCGGGCTCGATCACGATGCGATCGGGCACCGGCTGAAGGCCGGCGAGCTGATCCGCTGCGGGCCGGGCGTGTACCGCTCCGCGATGCATGAGCACTCCGAGCGGGCGCGACTGCGAGTCTGTGCGCTGTTGGCCGGTGGCGTCCCGGACTGCCGCGCCGCGCTGTTCTGGCACGGGGTGTCCGACGACCTCCCGCCGACGGTGACCGTCACGGTCCCGACGGGGCGGCGGCTGAGGGACCCCGGTTCGTACCGGATCGAGACCCGGCGGCGGTGGCTGGACCCGGGCGATATCGTCGAGGTTCAGGGCCTTCCGGTGACAGCGCTGGGTAGCACCGGCCGACCTGCAACAGCGGTGCGGCGCACATGGATCCGAACCCATCGGTCGGGTGTCGGAGCCGCCCGTCGCCGGCGACCATCGTCATCCGGCCGGCCGTGCTGACGTCCTCGGGCATGGGCCCGTTCCATCGGATGCGCTCGGCGAGCGTGTTCGAGACGACCACGTAGTTCGCATCCGCGGAGTCGCGCGAGATCGTCGGCGTGCTCGGGTGGCCGCCCGACTGCATCTGCGACTCGCCGAACGTCTGCGTCGCGATACCCTCGACTGCGTCCGATCGTACGACGGTTGACAGCGGCGACGGCGTCCGGCGACGGTTGGGGTATGACGCTCACCCCCGCCCAGACCGCACGCACCGCGTACGAGACACTCGAGCCGTATCACGTCGTCGCCTACTTCAACCCGGCGATCCACGTGGCGGCCGCGGAACTCGGCCTCGACGGGCATGCCTTCTATGTCGGCGCGCGGGGGGCGCCGCTGGGGGAGTGCGCTGCGGCCGTGGTGGCGGCGACGTTCTACAACTTCTCGCCGGCGCTGATCGCGGTCGCCTGGCGGAACGCCGTCGCCGTCGGCCTGGCCGAGATCGACGACGCCCGCTACACGATGCTCGACGAGCAGTACCGGGCGATCCTCGGTGCGATCGGCCCGCCGGTCGAGGAAGTGGCGCGCGGGCTCGGGCGGCTGGTCGATGAGCTGCCGCTGACCGGTCGGCCCCTCGCGGCAGCGTGGGCAGGTACGCCCGTACCGGATTCGCCGTCGCTCGCGCTGTGGCGACACATCTCGGTGCTGCGGGAGTGGCGCGGCGACAACCACATCGCCGAGCTGATCCGGCACGGCCTGGACGGCATCGACGCGGGCACCTTCCACGAGGCCGGGCTTCCCGACGACGCCGGCATCCGGCGCAGGACGCTGGGCCGGCGGTTCTATCAGGGCACCCGGGGCTGGTCCGACGGCGAATGGGACGCCTCGGTGGATCGGCTGGCCGCGCGCGGACTGGTAGAGCGCGTCGACGGTGACGCGGGGCACCGGCTGACCGCCGACGGGCTGCAGCTGTACCGCGAGATCGAGGCGGGCACCGACGTGGTGACGGGCGCCGCGTTCGCCGGGCCCGACGCGGCGGCACTGATCGAGCGTGCCCGGCCGGTGGTGAAGGCCGTGATCGACGCCGGAATCCTGCCGGGGACGAAGCGGCGCTGATCGGCGTCGACGGCGAGCGGGGGACGCTCCCGGGAACGGGGGATCCGCTCCCGCGCGAGTGGTCTCTCGGCCGGCGTACACCGGGTCCGGGTGTTCACCGGGGCCGGGCGTACACCGGCTGCGGGGCGAACTCGTCGCGTGGCCGGTACCCGGGGCCGGGCGTAGCGTGGTTCGGGTGAGCGATGCACGACCAACGACCCTCGGCGAGCTGAGGGCATCCGGCCACGTCTACCGCGGCGTCAAGGACGAGATCCGACACAATCTGATCAGCGCGCTGCGATCGGACAGTAATCCCTGGGAGGGGATCCAGGGGTTCGACGACACCGTCATCCCCCAGCTCGAACGGGCGCTGCTCGCGGGCCACGACGTGGTGCTGCTCGGCGAGCGAGGCCAGGGGAAGACCCGGCTGATCCGGACGCTGGTGAACCTGCTCGACGAGTGGACCCCCGTCATCGACGGCGCCGAGCTGGGCGAGCACCCGTACCACCCGATCACCCCGGCCTCGATCCGCCGGGCCCGCGAGCTGGGCGACGATCTGCCCGTCGCGTGGCGGCACCGCAGCGAGCGGTACTCCGAGAAGCTCGCTACCCCGGACACGTCCGTCGGCGATCTGGTCGGCGACGTCGACCCGATCAAGGTCGCCGAGGGGCGCAGCCTGGGCGACCCCGAGACCATCCACTTCGGCCTGATCCCGCGGGCCCACCGCGGCATCGTCGCCGTGAACGAGCTGCCCGACCTCGCGGAGCGCATCCAGGTGGCGATGCTCAACGTGATGGAGGAGCGCGACATCCAGGTGCGCGGCTACACCCTGCGGCTGCCGCTGGACGTGCTGCTGCTGGCGTCCGCCAACCCCGAGGACTACACCAACCGCGGCCGCATCATCACGCCGCTCAAGGACCGCTTCGGCGCCGAGATCCGCACGCACTACCCGATCGATCTCGACGATGAGGTGGCCGTGATCGACCAGGAGGCCGACATCGTGGCGACGGTGCCGGCCTACCTCACCGAGGTGCTGGCGCGGTTCACGCGTGGGTTGCGCGAGTCGTCGTCGGTGGACCAGCGGTCGGGCGTGTCGGCGCGGTTCGCGATCGCCGCTCAGGAGACCGTGGCCGCGGCGGCGCTGCACCGCGCCGTGCTGGGCGGCGAGGATCTGCCGGTGGCGCGGGTCGTGGACCTCGACACCGTGATCGAGGTGCTCCGCGGCAAGGTCGAGTTCGAGGCGGGTGAGGAGGGCCGCGAGATCGCGGTGCTGACCCACCTGCTGCGGCGGGCCACCGCCGAGGCCGCGCGCGAGCACCTGGGCGGCCTCGACCTGGGTCCGCTGGTCGCCGCGCTCGAGCAGAGCGGCCCGGTGGTGACCGGGGACGAGGTGACCGCCAAGGAGCTGCTCGAGGAGCTCCCCGAGGTGACCGCGCTGGCCGCCGTGTACGAGCGGCTCGACGCGCAGTCCGACGGTGAGCGGGCGGCCGCCGCGGAGTTCGCCCTGGAGGGGCTGTATCTGGCGCGGCGGATCGGCAAGGAGTCCGACTCGTCGGGCCAGACGGTGTACGGCTAGGGCGGGTCAGGAGAGATCATGGCCAGACACCACCGCCTGCAGCGCTACAGCCGCTACACCGGCGGCCCCGATCCGCTCGCGCCGCCGGTGGACCTGCGGGACGCGCTCGACGCGATCGGCCGCGACGTGATGGAGGGCGTGTCGCCCCGGCGCGCGCTGCAGGAGTACCTGCGGCGCGGCTCGAAGCAGCAGCGCGGCCTGGACAGATTGGCCGAGCAGGTGCATCGGCGTCGGCGGGAGCTGTTGCAGCGCAACAACCTCGGGAAGACGTTCGAGGACATCCGCAGGTTGCTCGACGATGCGGTGCTCGCCGAGCGCAAGGAGCTCGCGCGGGCGCTGGACGACGACGCCCGGTTCCAGGAGATGCGGCTCGAGGATCTGCCACCGTCGACCGCGCAGGCGGTGCGGGAGCTGAGCGATTTCGAGTGGCGCTCGCCCGAGGCGCGCGAGAACTACGAGAAGATCAAGGATCTGCTCGGCCGGGAGCTGCTGGACCAGCAGTTCGCGGGCATCAAACAAGCGCTCGAGAACGCGACCGACGAGGATCGGCAAGCCGTCCAGGACATGCTGGACGATCTGAACGAGCTGCTGGACAAGCACAACCGGGGCGAGGACACGCCCGAGGACTTCCAGCGGTTCATGGACCAGCACGGCGAGTACTTCCCCGAGAACCCGCGCACCGTCGACGAGCTGATCGATTCGCTCGCCCAGCGTGCGGCCGCCGCCCAGCGGCTGCGCAACAGCCTCACCGACGAGCAGCGTGCGGAGCTGGATCAGCTGGCGCAGAGCGCATTCGGTACGCCCGGGCTGGCTCAGGCGTTGGACCGGCTGTCGGGGGCGCTGCAGCAGGCGCGTCCCGGCGAGGACTGGTACGGCGGCGAGCAGTTCGAGGGCCGGCAGGGCATGGGGCTCGGCGACGCGACCGGCGCCATGCAGGACATCGCGGAGCTCGACGCTCTCGCCGACCAGCTCGCCCAGCAGCACGCCGGCGCGGCGATGGAGGACATCGACGTCGACGCGCTGGCCCGGCAACTCGGCGACGAGGCCGCGGTCGACGCCCGAGCGTTGCAGGAGCTCGAGCGCGCGCTGCGCGACGCCGGCTACTTCGAGCGGGCTCCCGACGGCGCACTCCGGCTGTCTCCCAAGGCGATCCGTCAGCTCGGGCAGTCGATCCTGCGGGACATCGCGGGGCAGATCAGCGCCCGCGGCGGGGAGCGGCAGACCAACCACGCCGGCGTCATCGGGGAGCCGACCGGGGCTTCCCGGGAGTGGCGGTTCGGCGACACGCAACCGTGGGACACGACGCGGACGGTGTCGAACGCGGTCCTGCGGACCGCCGGCGCGGGCCGGATCGGGGCCCCCGACGGTGGCGTGCGCGTGCGGCTCGACGCACGGGACATCGAGGTGGTCGAGACCGAGGCGAGATCGCGGGCGGCGGTGGCGCTGCTCGTGGACACCAGCTTCTCGATGGTGATGGAGGGCCGCTGGGTCCCCATGAAGCGCACGGGCCTCGCGCTGCACCAGATGATCTCGACCCGGTTCCGCGGTGACGAGCTGGCGCTGATCGGTTTCGGGCGGCACGCGCGGCGGCTCACCGTCGGCGAGCTGACCGGGCTCGACGGGGTCTACGAGCAGGGCACCAACCTGCACCACGGGCTGCTGCTGGCCGCCGAGCACTTCCGCAAGCACTCGTCGGCGCAGCCGGTGCTGCTGGTGGTGACCGACGGTGAGCCCACGGCGCACCTCGAGCCAGACGGTGAGGCGTATTTCGGCTACCCGCCCCAGCCGCGGACGTTGGCGCTCACGGTGCGAGGCTTCGATCAGGCGGCGGCCCTGGGCGCGCAGACCACCATCTTCCAGCTCGGCGACGAGCCGGTGCTCACGCGGTTCCTCGACTCGGTGGTGCGGCGCGTAGGGGGGCGGCTGGTGAGTCCGGACCTCGACGGGCTCGGCGCGGCGGTGGTGTCCGACTACCTGCGATCGCGGCGCCGGCGCTGATCCGCTACTTCTGGATCACGTCCACACCGCCCCAGAAGGCGATGCCGCGCACAGTGATCCGTGGCCCGGCGGGATCGCCCAGGCCCGGGTTCTTGTGGCTGAACGCGCCCATCACGCCGACCCCGGGTACGTGCACCGTCGCCGCGGCGGGCAGCACGATCTTGATGCCTCCCATGATTGCGACGGCGGTGATGGTGACCTCGGGCGCGGTGAACGTGGCCTCGGACAGGTCGATGTCGGCGCCACCCCAGAACGCCACCACGCTGTGCCCGGCGCCGACGGCGATCGGGCCGCGGACCTTGGCCTCGCTCATGACCGCCACCTTGGTGGTGAGCATCGGGAGGGCGACGTGACCCCGCGCCGCGGGAGCGGGTGCCGGCCCGGCGAGCGGGAGATCGGCGACCAACCGGTCGAGGTCGCCGTACGTGCGGGCCTCGACGGCACCGTGCGACCGCTGCTCGTACTCGGCGAACGAGATGCGGCCCGTGCCGAGCGCATCGGACAGCAGGCTCATCACGAGAGTGCGGTCGTCGTCCGATGCCCGGAGCCGGTCTCGGTTGGTCGCGGGGAGATCGCCCATGCTCCCAGCGTAGTGAGCCCGTCCACACCGGGCCCGGAGACGACCGCGGCCCGGGTGCGACGGGGATCGTCCGTCGCACCCGGGCCGGGTGTTGCGCGCGGCTGGTGCTAGATCAGGCGGCCGACGACCGGCAGCCGCTTGAGCAGCAGGGCGATGCCCGTCGGCTGCTTGTGCCCTTCGGGCTTCTTCGCGGCGGGCTTGTCCTCCGACTTCGCGGCTTCGACCTTCTTGGTCTCCTTCGCCGCAGCCTTCTTCGGCTCGGGCTTCGCGACCTCTGCCTTCTTCGGCTCGGGCTTCGTCGGCTCGGCCTGCTTCGGCTCGATCGTCGCCGGGGTCTTGCCCTTGGCGGCCGCATCCTTCTGCTCGGCGATCGGGGTGATCTTGGCGTCCTTGGCCGGAACCTTCGCCGCAGGCTTGGCGGGGGCCTTGGCTGCGGGCTTCGCCGGCGTCTTGGCGGCTGGCTTCGCGGCGGGCTTGGCCGCGCTCTTGGCGGGGGTCTTCTTCGCCGGAGTCTTCTTGGCGGCCGGCTTGGCTGGCGCGGGCTTCGCGGGGGCGCCGTCGGCGCCCAGGCCGACGAGCGACCACGCGTCCTCCCACGCGGCGACATCGTCGCCGGTCACCGCGAACTGCGTGTTGGCGGTGACCTCCTTGCCGGGGTTCTTCGCCTCCCATGCGCCGATCAGCTTCGCCACGAACTTCGCGTACTCGTCGGCGGCCACCAGCGCGACCGGCGCGCCGTCGGCGAGATCGATCAGGGCCCACACGTCGGCGCCCGCCTTGCCGGCGATCGACTCGGTGCGACGGGCCTGCCACTCGTCCTTGCCCGTGGCCTTGATCCGCACGGCGGTGCTCTTCCCAGCGGCGGTGACGGTGACGATCTTGACGCTCCCGCGCGCCGTCACCTCGGCCTCGCCGCCGCGTGCCTCGACGGCGGCGACGAACGACTCGACCGCGCGTGCAGTGGTCGACGCGGCCGACCCCGATGGCGTGCTCTGGTTCGCCATGTGTAGTCTCCTCATCCCATCTGTAGGCGACGCGAGGTCGCCGGGTGTGGGGTCATTAACCCATGAGTAGGGGCCGTTTCCCAAGCCGAAACGGCGACGGTCACGTGAATGTGACCTGGTCGTAAGGTGTGGCATCGAAGTGATCTGTGGCGCGTATCACCGCTGCGAAGGACTCACGTGAGCAGCGCCGCCACGCCCATGATGACGGGGATCGCGAGGGCGGTGGTGATCAGTCCGGCGTCGCGGGCGAGGGTCACGGCCCGGTTGTAGCGCAGCGAGTACACCAGCACGTTCTGGGCGGTCGGCAGCGCGGCGGTCACCGTCTGCGCGAACAGTGCGTGGCCGGTCTGGCCGAACAGGAATCGTGCCATCGCCCAGGCCACCAGCGGCATCGCGGCCATCTTCAGCGCGCAGGCGAGGACGGTGTCGCGGCGCGGCGAGTCGCCCTTCGCGAGCACCCGGACGCCGCCCAGCGACAGGCCGAACACCAGCAGGGCCAGTGGTACCGATGCGTCGCCGAGCAGCTGGACCGGACTCATCAGCCAGTTCGGCGGGTGCCACCCCATGAGGGAGATCGCCAGCCCGACCAGCGCCCCGACCACGATCGGATTGGCCACCGGGGTGATCGCGGTGCGCCACGTCGGTACCGTCCGCCCCTGGCCGCGGCGCTCGGTGACATCGAGCAGCGTCAGCGCGATCGGTGAGAACACCAGGATCTGAAACAGCAGCAGCGGAGCGACGTACGAGGTGTCGTGCAGCACGAACACCGCGATGGGGATGCCGAGATTGGAGCTGTTGGTGTAGCTCGACGCCAGCGCGCCGATGGTCGCCACGCCGAGCGTGCGCCGCCACAGCAGGCGCGCGATGCCGTAGTGCAGCGCGGCGATCACCAGCGCCGCCGCCGACGACACCACGAGGCGGTCCGAGAACAGCACCGCGACATCGGTGGTCGCGAGCTTGTCGAGCAACAGTGCGGGTGTGAGCACGTAGAAGACCAGGCGGGAGAGCACCTGCTCCGGTTGTTCACCGAGGACGCCGGTGCGGCCCGACACGTAGCCGATCACGATCACGATCGCGATCACCGCGAACCCGGCCAACACCCCCGTCACAGTCGATCACGCTACCGGCCGGGTGGCACGCTCAGCGCTGCCCGCTGCTGTACGGCAGTAGCGCCATCTCCCGTGCGTTCTTGATGGCCACCGCCACCTGTTTCTGCTGCTGCGGCGTCAGGCCCGTCACCCGGCTGCCGCGGATCTTGCCGCGCTCGGTGAGGAACGTCCGCAGTAGTACCGAGTCCTTGTAGTCGACCTCGGTGACGCCCTTCGCGAGCAGCGCGTTGCGGCGCGCCTTCGGTGCCTCGCGGGGCTTCTCAATGCGCTTGCGCGCCATCGTCTTCCTCCTACCAACTGGACTTGCGGACGCCGGGCAGCTGTCCGTCGTGGACCATCCCGCGCAGCCGGACCCGCGAGAGGCCGAACTTGCGCAGGTGCCCGCGCGGGCGGCCGTCGACGGCGTCGCGGTTGCGGACCCGGGTGGCCGAGCTGTCGCGCGGCAGCCGCGCGAGGGCGACGACGGCGTCGTGGCGCACGTCCGGCGCGGTATCCGGGTGCGCGATGACGGCCTTCAACTCGGCCCGCCGCTCGGCGTACTTCTCGACGAGTCGCTTGCGGCGCTCGTTCTTGGCGATCTTCGCCTTGGTGGCCATCAGTGTTCCTTTCGGCTGTGTTTCATCGTTCCTCGCGGAAGTCGACGTGCCGCCGCACCACCGGGTCGTACTTACGCAGCACCATGCGGTCGGGGTCGTTCCGGCGGTTCTTGCGGGTCACATACGTGAAACCGGTGCCCGCAGTGGACTTGAGCTTGACGATCGGGCGGATCTCGTTGCGCGCCATCTAGACCTTCTCCCCGCGCGCGACGATCTCGGCGACCACGGCGTCGATGCCGCGGCGGTCGATGGTCTTGATGCCCTTGGTCGAGACCCGCAGCGTGACGGTGCGGCCCAGGCTGGGCACGTAGTAGCGGCGTCGTTGGATGTTGGGGTTCCACCGTCTGTTGGTACGGACGTGTGAGTGCGAGACCGACGTGCCGAAACCCGGCACCCGCCCCGTGACCTGGCAGTGTGCGGACATCTACCCTCCTCGATATTGGTAATGAATTCCGTTAGTGCTACCGTAGCGCAAATGGAAACGGTTACCAAAAAGACGCCGCTGGTGCTCGTCACCGGGGTGGGAGCGGCCGTGCGCGCGGCCGAGCTGGCCGCGCCCGGCACCGTCGTCCTCCACCACGATCTGACCGGTGTGGCGGAGGGGCTCGTGGTGCGCACCGAGACGACGTGGCTCGGGGATCGCCCGGACCAGCGCATCAGTGTGGTGGCGCTGGCGCACGGCTGCGTCTCGTGCACGCTGCGTGAAGACCTGCTGCCGCTGCTGCGGACGATGCATCGCAGGTCCGGGGTCACGCGGATCGTGCTCGCGCTGGACCCGGTGCTCGAGGCCGAGTCCGTCTGCGACGCGATCGACCACGTGGCGGTCGACATGGTCGGCGAGGTCTGTGGGCCCGCCGGCCGGGATGTCGAGGTGGTGGCGGTGATCGGCATCATCGACGCGGCGACCTGGCTGGACGACGCTCTCGGCGAGGAGGAGGTCGGCGAGCGGTACCCGACATCGTCGGACGACGACCGCACCCTCGCCCAGCTCGCCCTCGCGCAGGTGGCGTACGCGGACGCGGTCGTCGTCGCGGGCGACGCGCCCGACCCGGCTCGGTTGCGCGCCGTCGTCCGCCGGCTCGCGCCCGGCGTGCCGATCT